>JACPVN010000361.1 GCA_016191715.1 Ignavibacteriota bacterium
CCCGGTTTGATCGTATCGGTGATTCGATACCCTTCTATTGCGTTATATTCATAAAAAGGAGAGACAGGTATTCCTGCGGGCACACTTGTAATAGATGAGACAGAAACTGGTGTCGAAATTGAACCTACCAAATTCCACCCTTTCTGAACAAAAATCGTAAGCGTGTAGATTTGTTGACCTGAGAAATTTTGTATCATATCGGATGGAAACTTCAACCAGTAAGCGGATCCAACCTGTAAAAATTCTTCAGTTACATATCCTTCACGGTACGTGTAAGCACTTGATTGCGCTTCGAAAAACACTGAGTCTTTATTCGAATTGCTCACACGAACCGGAAGCGAAACTAAATTCCAGTTCTCGATCGTACTGATTGTAAGTGAATCGAATTCTGTTGTGAGATTAATGCCCGGGCTAACTGTAGTTCCCGAAGAATCGGCAAGATACAGATTTACAAACGGAGGTCGTAGCGAAGCGGAAAGATATGTTGCCGCCCATTCTTCATCCGTCAGCCGCTGGAAGTTTGTCGTCGTGTATTCATGGTAACTCATCGCAGGTCCGACAAATGCAACCTTCTGTCCTGATGGATGGTCAGCGACAAATACTCCGAGATTTACTTTTCCTGTTCCGGCATGTTTCACCCATCCAATGGGATTTCCCACTTCATCTGTCGGCGCGGTGTGAACATCTGCCACAAGATAATCGGTTTTGTAAAATCCATACTCGCCATTGAAGAATAATCTGAAGTACCATCCTTCCGGAACCTCTCCACAACCATCAGCATAAAAAAACATTCTACTTAAAAACGTTGTCTCGTCGTTTGTCAGAGAATCACCATCGAGTTCTTTTCGTGCAATAGTTCCAAGCGTCTCAGACACACCTTCAAGATTATTCAAATACTCTGTCACTTCGAATAAATAATATGACGGAAACGGGAGCGATAGCAAACGCCCTTTTGCCGCTTGCGCATAACTCTTCATTGCATCATAAAAAGCCGGAATAGGTTCAACATAACTGTATGGATATGAACACGTAATCCCGCCGCTGTATGATTGTTTTGCATAGAGTAAGACATCGTGACGTAACTCTGCCCATGAACTCAGTTGTGTGTTCATCTTCTGTTGCCACCACGCCGCTGTCTGCATAAACTCAGGGAAAGTATTTCTCACCGTCGGAGGATTCAGTGTTCGAATACACGTCAGCCATTTATTATACAAACTCAAATTCCAGAATGATGAATCATACGAATCAACCAAATACCGGACTGCGGCAAGATTCGTTCCGTAGTGATACGTGTCTAACTCCGGTTGCAGGAGTTGCGCGGCGGCATCGTTCCCGAGTCCATACAACACATCTAATGTTGAAGGCAACATACGAGTAACTCTTGTTCCATGATATTCGATTCTATCATACACAACTTGCCCCGTAATGTACGAATCAACAATGAAGCGTTGACCGAGTAAGAGGAATGCAGATGCCGGAACAATACTATCAGGATTCAATGGGTTGTTATACAATATCTGGGAAAGAATTCTCTGGAATGCATACGACTTTGTTTTCAGTGAGTCTTGAAACGCCTGTAACTTCAATGTATCCAACAATTCGTTCGCCTGAGTAAGATTGACGGAAGAAATGAGTTCCTGAACATTCGAAAGCGTAACGTTATCCGATTCACCCACGAACAATTCAATGATGTTATCAATCGAATCGAGCTTTGCTCGCGCATTTGCTAACGTCACTGCTTCGGAAATCAAAACAGCATCAATTGCCTGTCGTTGAATATCTTCTTTCGATGGATTGTTCAAGAGAATGTTCTGAGGTGCAAGCAAATACATTTCCGTTCTTCCGAGCCAAATCATTGCCTTGAAATATTTTGCAAGTTCAGGAAATTCTTCATTCGTGTAATGCCCGCGAACAGTGAACTGACTGAAATCAATCGTTTTGTTTTCTGATTGAAAGAGCGGGTATTCATCCGGTTGCTCAGCATCAATATAGGTCATCAACTCGTTTACTACCGGAACATTGGTTGAAAAATATGGTGTGACCGTTTCACCAAGCAATATTCTCGGAACAGTGAGATAGACATCTACATCCTTCAACATCTTGTTCATCGAAGTATCGTTCACATACCTGATTGCAAGCGCTGGAATTTGTTGATGAAGTTGCGAAAGAACTTCTTTCAACTTCGGATAGAGATAGACGACTTCAATATCCATCAGCAACCTGTCGAACGACATGTGCAGTGCATGTAACAGCGCGTCGGTGGAAACGAAGACAGGCAAATCGTTTATCCATATTTCTTCATACGCATTGCCGAACGAAGGACGATGTAATCGCTCACTCACCATAAATCCGTGTTGATTGATGAGCGATAATTCATCAGCAGTCAGATGCAGTTTCATCTGAATACTGTCAAGATACAGCGGTGGAGTGGACGAGGAAAGAACACGTGCAGAAAATGTTCCTGCAGGATGAAGTCCCAACAGTTGTTCCGTTGTTAAATCCTGATGGGACGACAAGAATGATTTGTAGGCATTAACGTCGAAGGAATTTGTCTGAGCAAAAAGACCGCATGTGACAACTACCATCAACATGAGAATTATTTTATTCATAACGTTCACCTCAAACAATACTACTTATCGAACAGTTGACCGTCACTTTCCAAAAAATCGTGCCGGAAGTACGGTTATTATTTTCCGGCTGTAATGTAGGATTTTTTAGAAAAAAGGCAACAAAGAAATTGACGATTGAGTCATTTTATCATTGAGTCATTGAAACAACTTCAATGACCAATCGTCAATGAAACATTCATC
>JACPVN010000362.1 GCA_016191715.1 Ignavibacteriota bacterium
AAGGAGAAACAAAACCTCTTCTAGTAATTCAGCAGGAACACGATGTCGTCACAATCATTGAAGAACCTCGCGGTGAGTTGTGGATTGGCTCATTGGATGGACTTCGAAAATATAATATTGCAACCGGAACACATACCTTCATCAAGGAAATCAGGTCAGAAGTTACCCCAAATGAAAAAGGCGTTCGGGAAATACTGAAGGCGAACGACGGGACGGTTTGGTTTGCCACACATACCGGCCTTTTCATGTATGATAAACGAACAGATGTATTTTATTCATACACAAACAATCCGCGTGACCCGGGAACAGTAAGTAATAATCGCGTCTATTCACTTTGTCAGGATAACTCCGGCGTTCTCTGGATTGGTACATTCGGAAGTGGTATTAGCAGAGTAAATCTTGAGCAGAAAAAATTTCATCATTACAAATATTCCGGGACAAGTATCTCCGGACAACGAAATAATATGGTGATGTCGCTTCTTGAAGATTCGCAAGGGAAAATTTGGGTTGGGACATGGGAAAATCAACTTGTGGAATTTACCAGGGAGACAAATATTTGGAAAGGATATACAACTTCTCATAGTACAATCAATTGTCTTAGTGAAGATGAAGAAGGGAATATCTGGATTGGAAATGATGCCGCTCTTCAGAAATTTGAGAGAAGCACCGGTCGGATTGAAACGATATTTGTTGGTCCCGTTTACAATGTAATAATGGAGAAGAATTTTCTATGGATCGCGCGACTTGGTGAGATTTGTAAACTCAATCCCGAAACAGGAGATGTTTCAAAATTCCTGGTTGATTCCGCAAGACTATTGAATGCATCGAATATTCGTTTCGATAAATCCGGTAATATCTGGTTCTCGAATGGTAACCTTTTCTTTTATGATTTGAAGAAACACCGGGTCACCGTTTTTCAACATGAACCGAACAATATACAAAGTATCAGTAGTAATAGCGTCAGTTCAATTTGTGTAGGAAACGACGGAACGGTCTGGGTAGGGACGTATGAAGCGGGATTGAATCGTTATGAACACGCCACGAACTCGTTCAAACATTATCTTGAAAAAGACGGGTTGCCGAATAATGTTATCTATGGGATATTGGAAGATGAAAAAGGAAACCTATGGCTCAGCACGAACAGAGGAATTTCGCGTTTCAATCCCCCAACGGAAACCTTCAGAAATTTTGATGTGGATGACGGGCTTCAGGCAAACGAATTCAATCGCGGCGCATATTTCAAGAGCAAGCGGGGTGAAATGTTCTTTGGCGGTGTGAACGGCTTCAACGAATTTTTCCCGAACGCGATTCAGGATAATCAGCACATCCCATCGGTTGTGCTAACGCAATTTCTTGTTTTCAATAAGAAAAAAGAATTTCAGCAGGCGATTGATGAAGTAAAAGAGATAACACTTCCCTTCGATGAGAATTTTTTCTCGTTCGAATTTTCCTCTCTTGATTTTACTAACCAGAAAAAAAACCGATTCAAATACATGTTGGAAGGATTTGACCATGACTGGGTTTCAGCCGGAACAAACCGGCTTGCGTTTTATACGGATGTTTCGCCCGGCAACTATATTTTTCGTGTGAAAGGTTCAAACAACGATGATGTGTGGAACGAAGAAGGACTTGCCATCGCTGTAACAATTATTCCTCCCGTTTGGGCAACTTGGTGGTTTCGTTTTTTAGTCGGAATATTCCTCGCTGCTTTAGGTCCGGTTATCTATTACCGGAGAGTGAACGCGTTAAAACGGGAGAAGAAAATTCAGGAAGATTTTTCCCGCCAACTTATCGAATCGCAGGAAGGAGAACGGAAACGTATCGCCGCCGCGCTCCATGATAGTCTCGGTCAGAACATTATCATTTCAAAAAATCACGCCATGATGGGTTTGAAAGTTTCCACTGAACCGGCAAGCGTGGAACATCTGAAGGAGATATCTTCGCTTCTCACACAATCGCTTGATGAAGTGCGGGAGATTGCATACAATCTTCGTCCGTATCATTTAGATCGGATCGGTTTAACGCGAACGATTGAGTTCATTTTTCATAAAGTAAAAAGTTCAACCACAATCGCTTGTCTCACAGACGTTGAGAACATAGACAACCTTCTTTCTTCGGAAGGAGAGATTAGTTTGTACCGGATAATTCAGGAATCGGTAAATAATGTTGTCAAACATTCCGGTGCGACGCGGATGAGTATTAAAATTCAAAAACTTCCATACTACCTTATTGTTGAAATTTTGGATAATGGTTATGACGCACCAAGAAAGAGGAAGTCAGGAACAATAGAAAAGTGGCTTGACAAAGGAAAGAAAACTTATAATGCTGTAATCGTAAAAGATTATCACGAAATTTTAAAAGAAGATTGTTGGGTGCTGA
>JACPVN010000377.1 GCA_016191715.1 Ignavibacteriota bacterium
AATACACATTCTTCCCTTGTATCTGTTGCCAAAACTGATGCTGTTCTTCCCATCTGTTTTCTAATGCTTGTTGATGAAAAAACTCCAGCAACTCATGTTCATTCTGCAATCGTAGTTGTTTCAAAAACTCATGTGCTGTAAAAGAACCAAAACCTTGCAGAACATCCTGCACAAAAACAGGCGGTAAAGGTTTCACCAAAACATGTACGTGATTCGGCATCACAACGAAAGCGTACAATTTCAATTTGGTATTTACCCGGTGCCATTGCAAAGAGTCGAGTACAATCTTTGCAAAGATATTTTGAAAAAACAACTTTTTCCAACCAACAATGGTTGCAGTGACAAAGTAGCAATGTTCATCTTCCTGAACAGATCGAAACGTCAATCAAATTTTTCCTTCTTGTGCTCTCAAGAGCACCCCCGCTGTCGGCATAAGGATGTCACACAAGCGAGGACGATTGTGTGCGCAGGTTGTTTTTATTTGTTCTTCTACTCTCATTGTTCGCTCCCCACAGCGTCCTCGCTGTGGGTCTTCTTTTCGCTACCGACTGCACCCAACAGGCGGAAAGTGTTGCACAAGCGGGGACGCTTGTGCGAGCAGGTTTTTTATCCGCTCCCGACTGCGTCCCCGCAGTCGGAAGGTGTCACACAAGCGAGGACGCTTGTGCGAGCGGTAAGGGATAAATAACAAAACGACATTACTTCATCAACACAATTTTCTTCACCGCAGAGAATTCTCCGGCGTTCATCTTCACAAAGTACACACCGCTCGATGCAACCATACCGTTTTCAAGCGTGCTGTTCCACACCACCGTGTGGAAACCTGCATCGCGGTTTTCGTTCACCAATGTTGCAACTTTCTGACCGAGAATATTATAGACACTAACTTCCAGATGCGCCGCTTGCAGCAACCCGACCACAAATTGTGTTGAGGGGTTGAACGGGTTCGGGTAATTCTGGCTGAGTGAAAATTCTTTCGGCATCACTCCGCCATCAGAAATAGTTAAGAACAACATCCCGGATGATTTCGAGAAAGTTGCTTCGCCGGAACCTTTCAGATTGACGTTCTTATTCCCTTTCGCTTCCGAAAGAACAAACTGTTTCGTATCTCCGGAAACAATATTCCATTTCACGGTGACGGAACCTTCCACGTTCTTCAATGCGATGGCAAACTGCTTCGGCGACGGTAACATTGCCGGATACGTTTCAAGAATTCTTCCAGAAACAAATCGGGCATCCATTTCACCCTGCGGCGAGCTCGGCGGCAGTTCGAATGAAGAAAGATTGATAGTTCCATCTGCATCTTTTCCGACATCCAATGTCTGCTTCGCGCTGTTCTTTCCTTCGATGCTCATTGAATTGAAATCTTTCAAATCTACCATATTGCGATTTTGTTTTGCAAATCCGCTCGATGACATGATGATACTTCCGTCCATGTCAGATTTCACCCAATATCCTTGTGACGGGTTGAGTGTTGCCGCAACATCATAACCGTTATCATATCCGAAGAATGATGAAAGAGCATTCCCTTCCGGCAAAGCGTCAACGCTGGTTGCAGCAATAGATTCACCAAGCATGCCGACGAGATTCCATCCTGCGACCACTTCAATTGTATCCCTCGAAAATGGCTTACCAAGTTGGCGAACGACCTGATTGGAACCGAACTTGAGCCAATACCCTACTCCCTGCCAGACGGCAGTATCAGCAAGGTAACCTCCCGCAAACATAAACGGCTGTGAAACTGCTGTCGGGAATAATCGGGAGACGTTGTACCCTGTTTGTCCGGGAGTTTGCTCTCGTGCTACCGAGACAAGATTCCATCCCTGGCTGTACTGGTATGGTTCGCCTGCTACATAATCTGAATTTTGTCGCGGGCAAATTGTGTAGCGGTTTGCACCGGATGCGTAGTACATGACACCAATCAATGTGTCAATCTTATCGTTGAGGTATAAGATATTGGTTAGACCAAGTGTACTATCTCCCGGTCTGTGTGTGTATAAATTTTTTCCATCGGGTCCGACAAACATACCACCTGTTCCATCGCTGACTTCATACAATTGAGGATCCGAGAAATAAGGAAACACGTTTACTAATGTCGTCCCGACAACTTTCACCAACATCCCTTCGTACTGCTCGGCGCTCTGACTTCCCTGTGCAAACGTTCCTGTCGTTACCAGAATTGGTTGAGGCAAAGTTTTATTCGAATCTACTACGGTAACAGAAGTAATGCTATACATCTGAGTAACAGTATTCAACTCTCCGATTCTTCCGCTAACAGCAACACTGTCCCCTTTTCTCAAATGCAGAAACATGGACGTACTTCCCGAATCTGCTGTCAGCCAGATGCCGCTCCACGGTTGAGTTCCATCTTGCATAAACCATACAGTTGTCCCGTTGAATCCGCTGTGTGCAGTTAATTCCAAATCAGATGTATCTGCAGTGATTATACCGCGGAGAGTTGCAGTTGCACCATAGTACGGGCTAACACCGTGTGAATACATTGTATATTGAATGTCACTGATTTTCGGGTCGTGGTCAAGAATGGTGAAATTAAAAAATCCTTGAGCAGTATCTATTCCGACAAAACCTGCGCCTTGATACGCTAACCTTGAAACCTGTCCTCCGGTATCAGTCGCTTCAATGAAATAACGGACAAATGTATTGGGCGCCAAATCGAAAAATGAAGCTTCGTAAATTGAATCCGTGGTAATCATCTCCATCGGATATTTGTCGAATACTCCGTAGTTGATGCTCATTTTTACAAAGACACTTTCTACGGGCCATCCACCGAGAGTCATTTTTGCGCGTGCTTGAATATTAAACGTTTGGTCTTGTAAAATAATATTCGGATTACGTGCGTGACTGTTCACCGTTGGTTTTGCTATTCCGAATACTACGTCTCCCGGGAACATCGGCGCTATGACATATCCAAGCGTACCACTACCGCCGGAAATTTGAATGATGACTCCTCGAATTGTATCAATGACAGCAAGAACCGGAGGTAACGTCCATGTTGAAGCCGGATCTCTCCATGCACCTAAGACAGTAAACCAACGGGATGCGTCGTGCATTGCAATCGTATTTCCTTGGTCATCTATCATTTCAATTGCAGATCGTCCTCCGACGTTTCTATAACCAACGATTGTGAGACCACGAAGCTCGACAGCCATTCCTTCATATCGTTCACCAGTACTATATTGTGTACAATAGGGACCTGCAGGATTGTATGTACAATTATAAAACTGTTCGATACTGTCACCCTTGACTATAGGAGCCGGTATCGGTTTCGAATCAACGATGTCAATGAAAATTCCAGGTATTGGTTGCAACTGTGTTAAACTATTCATATTTCCTGTTGGAAATTCAGAAAGTCTTCCTGTCATTCTAACAACGTCACCCCGTTCGATGGCTAAAAAATTGTCAAGAATGTTTTGTGCAGTATCTGCGGGTGCGTTGCATCGGACAACAATTCCCCCCCACTCAGTGTTACTTGCGTTCGTATCATAAAGAACCATTGTGAATCCGTTCGCAGTGTAACCGATAATTTTGGGAGGAACAACACACAAGCCTACAACAGTGACGGTATCGTCCGTAGAGTCTGCGGGCCAAGGAGATGGAAGTGTGGATTCTACCCTATCTGCTATTTGAAGTGTCCATCTTGAGTTATTACTCTGTTGAATCGTATCAGCAAGTAATAATGAATCAAGCTGATTAAACTGAATGCTTCGTATCGTTACATCTGCATACGAATTCCATGTTTTTGTAATTCGATTGTAACGCGGAGTTTTTTTGATTTCAGCTGTGACAGAAGTAATAAAAAAAATGGTGAGTAGTAATAATGGGAATAAACGTTTCATAGATTTCTCCAAATAGAAATGTGAACAATTCTGAAATGAGATAACTCTTCGTATTTCAACTTCATGGTTGAGTGTGTTCGTTAAATTGATTCCGCTTTGCCGTTGAGTGATTTAGGATTTGATAGAGAGGCACAGTGGAGACAGCACAATATTAAGAAAATCAGCCCTAATATGCAAGTATGATATTGAATTTTTCTACAAACCGGAAGGTAGAAAAGAGGAAAAAAAAGGGCGGCTCTGAGAGTCGCCCTAAAATAAGTAGTCGGGCTCCAAGAGGTATGAAGACCCGACTCTAAAAAGGTGCGAGCGAGGCGGTCGAACCAAGGGGAGGCGACTTGATTACGACAGGGGGGGCCTCACTCACACCAAACGAATATAACTGTTTTTTTTTTTACTACAAAATCTTTTCCAAAAAAATTATTTCATCAAGAGCATCTTTTTCATTACAGTAACCGGATACAATGCTACATCATCGTTTGCCGGAATTTGTTCCATCACTAATTGATAGAAATACACACCGGACGTGAGCGATGAGGCATCGAAATCGAATGTTTGTGTTCCCGTTTCCAAATCAACATTATCAAGCAACACCGTAACCTCCTGACCAAGTGTGTTATACACACGAAGTGAAGTTTTCGCCCGTTCTGTCAGATAGAATTCAATCGTCGTTGCCGGGTTGAACGGATTCGGATAGTTTTGAAGTAAATCGTATGCAAATGGCTCCGAAACTTCGTCCTCTGTCTCCATCGTAATCGGTGAGTAGATAATCGGTGGTGCCATCAGCGCTGTATCAGGGTTAGGGATGAGATTCGGAACCGAGAAAAGCGCTTTTACCGGCTTCACCCTGAGTGGAATCGTGGAGAATGTATCCACTCTTGCGCTGAATGCTTTATTTATTGCTTTCAACGAGGTATCTGCTTGAGCATAATTCATCCACGTGTATTCACGCCAAAATGTTAGCGCGCTGTCAA
>JACPVN010000005.1 GCA_016191715.1 Ignavibacteriota bacterium
GGAAAAACTCAAGTCGAAGACTCGACTCGGCGAGAGGAATCAAACGGGAACATCGGGTCTGACGGAATTCAACCTGCTCCGCAGTTGATAGATTCCATCAATCCTGTGAACTGGGTGAGAGTAGCTTTGGAAATCAAAAAACGAAAACCGGATTTACTCATATTCAAATACTGGCTTCCGTTTTTTGGTCCCTGTTTCGGTACGATTGCAAAACTTGTCAAACGTGGAACTCAAACAAAAGTATTATTCATTTGTGATAACATCGTTCCACATGAACGAAGACCGGGAGATATTGCTTTTACCAAATACGCATTCAGCGCGGCTGATTATTTTATTGTTCAATCGAAATCAGTTGAAAAAGATTTGAACAAGCGCTTTCCGAACTCAGTCTATCGTTTTGTTCCTCATCCTGTGTATGAAAATTTTGGTACTCCGTTTCCGCAGGAAGAAGCACGCGCAATGTTGAACATCAAACAAAAACATATTCTCCTTTTTTTTGGATATGTTCGTCAATACAAAGGGCTTGACACTCTGATTGAAGCATTCAAACTACTCACCACTCACTACTCAATACTCACCAATTACCAGCTTCTTATTGTTGGAGAGTTTTACGATGATGAACAAAAGTATCGTCAGAAGGTGAAAGAGTTAGGACTTGAACCATACATTAGCTTCGTGTCTGAGTATGTTCCGAATGAGGAAGTCGCGAAATATTTTTCTGCATCAGATGTCGTGGTGCTTCCGTATCGCTCGGCAACGCAAAGCGGAATAGTGCAGATTGCTTACAATTTCGACAAGCCGGTGATTGCCACGGATGTTGGCGGGTTATCGGAGACCGTATTGCATGGAAGAACCGGGTACATCGTTCCGCCGGAAAATCCGAGGGCATTGGCTGATGCAATCATTAAATTTTATGGTGAACACAAGCAAGAAGAATTCTCCCGAAACGTGCAGGAAGAAAAAAAGAACTACTCATGGGAACATTTTGTAGATACGATTGAAGAAATGGTGAAGGTAGAGTAAATGGAAATTTCTCGTTGTCGTATTTGCGACGCACAACAGTTGAGGCAGATTCCGTTCGGATACAACTTCAACAGTAAATGGTTCAGCGCTCTTGAGTGCAACGAGTGTGGAATTATTTTTCTTGACCCGCAACCGACCGCTGATGAATTCAAACAAATGTATTCGCATGAATATTTCGAAGGGGATTTCCGATGCGGACATGCGGGAAGTTACTTCGATGATGCAGTGACGGAATCGCTGGAAGATAACTCGCTTTTGCAACGATTCAGGAAACTGAAGCCGGCGGGAAAATTTCTCGAAGTCGGTTGTGCAGGCGGCGCGTTTCTTAATGCAGCAAAAAAAGTCGGCTACGAAGTCTATGGAGTTGAGTTTTCAAATGATGCGGCAGAGTTGGCGAGAACCAAATACGGACTTGAAGTTGTTGTGGGAGATGTTCACGATGCAAAATTTCCTGATAACATGTTTGATGTGATTTTTCTCGGCGATGTGCTTGAGCATCTCCCGAATCCTCTTGCGAGCGTGAAGGAGTTGCACAGAATCCTCGCGCCAAAAGGAGTTGTCATTTTCGAATGTCCGACACAAACGAATACAATTTTTTCACGAGTTGGTTTTCTTCTCTATTCAATGCTGAACAAACGAGCAACAGTGAACATGCCGCCGTATCATGTTTTTGAGTATCGTCCAAACAGCATGACAAATTTGATAAACAAATGCGGACTTCGGGTGATTGAAACCAATATCTCCATCATTCCTCCGAAAGAAATTTCGATGCGAGGGTCGGCTTTAGAAAATATCGGAAAGAAACTTTTTCATTACATCAATAATTCAGTCACGAAAATGGTTAGTCTGTATGGCGACCGCATCGAAATAATTGCAACGAAGGAGTAAGATGAAAGTAGCAGTCGTCTTCGGCACCCGACCGGAAGCAATCAAACTTGCCCCCGTAATTCTTGAATTGAAGAGACGAAACATCGAGCATGTTGTTATCGTGACAGCACAGCACCGTGAAATGCTCGACCAAAAGTTAGAAATCTTCAGCATCAAACCGGACTACGATTTGAACATCATGCAACCGGGACAGGATTTGTTTTACATAACGACAACCGTCCTCAATGAAATCAAACGTGTGCTTGAGAAAGAATCTCCGGATATACTATTGGTTCAGGGGGACACAACGACGACGTTTGCCTCAGGGCTTGCCGCGTTTTATCTGAATATTCCCGTTGGACATGTTGAAGCGGGATTGCGGACGTGGAACAAGCAAAATCCCTGGCCCGAAGAAATAAACAGACAAATTACTTCACGGATAACTGATTTCCATTTCGCACCGACGGAATGGGCAAAGAAAAATTTATTGAATGAAGGAGTGAATTCTGAAACAGTTTTCGTTACCGGAAACACGGTGATTGATGCGTTGAAGATGATTGTCTCTCCTGAGTTTCGGTTTGAGAATGAACGATTGAACGAAATAGATTTTAAAAATAAGAAAGTTCTTTTGTTGACGTCTCACCGCCGCGAGAATTTTGGTGAACCGATGCGCGAAGTGTTCAAGGCGTGTCGTCAAATTGTTGAACAACATTCCGATGTTGAATTGATTTACCCTGTTCATCCGAACCCGAATGTACAATCTGTAGCAAATGAAATTCTTGCCGGTGTCGCTCGAATCTATTTGATTGAGCCCTTGGAGTATCGTTCCTTTGTGCAACTGATGAATAAATGCTATTTGATTTTAACTGACTCCGGCGGTGTACAGGAAGAAGCGCCAACGTTGGGGAAACCGGTGTTAGTGCTTCGCACAACAACGGAGCGTCCCGAAGCAATCGAAGCGGGAACTGCAAAGTTGGTCGGAACGGATAGAACAACAATTCTCAAAGAAGCGAATACATTGCTGACA
>JACPVN010000006.1 GCA_016191715.1 Ignavibacteriota bacterium
AATGAGTGTGAATTCTTGTACCCTCTGTATGCCGGACGAAACGCGACATCATGTTCATGCAAAACAGTCTTACCGTTTACGATAAATTTTCTGTATTGCGCCATCTGGGCAAGTTCAATCTGTACAATATCGAATCGTTCCTCTGTCGTCAATGTTGTAATCAGTCTTGCCATGCGCGGATGACGATATTTACTTACATAATATGGTTGCCAAAAAAGAAGACTCCTTAACATAGCATAGAGTCTAATCAAAACTAAATACAGACGCCAAAAAAGATTTTTTTGTGCGCCTTTTCCCCGCGGGACAGTTATCAGACGAAACGGCGCATCGTTCATTGTGGAAGCAAGAGCAAGTTCTTCTTTATTACAAAAAGCCACCAATGTAACATCGTGTCGTTTTCCGAGCCGATGGAGTAATCCCGCCATGAAACTTCCCGTCCCATGCCCGGATTGAGAATGATACAACATCGGAGAGACGAGAAGGATTTTCATTTCCCGGTGAACTGTTCATCAGGGAAAAGACTATAACGAACCAAGTACCACGCGTTTAAAAAATAATTCCATCGTTCTTCTTTTCGTTCTGATGATGCCCAAAGAAATTTAATGAAACGGGAAACCATTTTTACACCATGATGCCATGCGTACAACACGCGTGTACAGAACGAATAAAACTTGTTGTGATGCTTGGTGAGAAATTTATCGTAACTCGAGGACATGAGTTGGATTTGATATTTACGGACTTTTGAATACGAAATTCCTCCATAATGGATAATTTGTGCATTCGGGATAAAGAAGATTTTTTTCTTCAAACGATGTTTCACTCTATAACAAAAATCTGTTTCTTCGCAATAAGCACGAAAATGTTCATCCAATAAACCGATTTGGTTAATAATATCGCGACGAATAAGAATGTCAGCACCGGTTACGTAATCAACTTCAATAGGTTCTAAGACAGAACCATCAGGAATAACACCTCGGTTTAGAAATTTTGCATAAGGAAAAAAGTCGTTTAGAAAAAATGCATCAATGATAGCTTGAGAAAACGAAGGAAACCAACCATAAGAAACTTGACTTGTCAAATCAGGATTTTTCAACCATCCTCCACAAACACCTACTTCAGGATTAGCCTCCAAGAAATCAAATAAAACTTTAATTGAGT
Source organism: Ignavibacteriota bacterium (assembly GCA_016191715.1). Taxonomy (GTDB): domain Bacteria; phylum Bacteroidota; class Ignavibacteria; order UBA10030; family SZUA-254; genus FW602-bin19. The sequence continues at coordinate 1,159 of JACPVN010000006.1, forward strand.
TATCAATAAGAAGTGTATCAGTGTTTAATAAAAGTAAATATTTCCCTTGGGCAGATTTAGCACCTTTGTTATTTGTTTTTGAAAATCCTTCATTTTGTGCATTTACTATTAGCTTAATTTCTGGAAATTCATTTTTAATCATTTCAGCACTACCATCTGTTGAAGCATCATCAACAACTATTATATCGAAGGTAACATCTTTTGTATTTCTATAAAGTGAAAGTATAGACTCTCTCATTAAGTCCCGTACATTCCAATTAGTATAAACGACTGAAATGTCTAAAGAATTATCCATGATACGAACGTTTATTTCTTAATTGCAAAGAGAGTAAACGTTCCTCCTTTACCTAAACAACTCTCTAGCCATCCTAACGTCTCTGTTACATACTTACCTATCGTTTTACGAAGAAGTTTATGAGAGAAAGATTCATTGGGAGGAGAAAGTGATATAATGCTTCCCAAAATGACGCCTCCATTATGTTCACGGCAAAAATGATCTACAAAATCCACCTTAAAACCACAAGGTTCAACAATAGAAGTTAAACTTGCAGGTGTAAAATGATAGAGATGTCTGGGAACATCGACCCCATACCAATGAGATCGAAAAATTTTTGCTTGAATACTCTGAATGTTTGGAACTGCAATGACCAATAATCCGCCTGGTTTCAATATCTGATTTACTTTTTGAAGAACTTTTACTGGCTGATCAAAATGTTCGAGAACATGCCATAATGTAACTATATCGAAAGTAGATGGCGAATATGGATATGAAAGAAAATCCGAATTTACTATTTCCAATTTCCAACGTTCTTTTCCTATGTTTGCTGCAAGTGATGATAACTCGATTCCCTCTGATTCATATCCTGTATCGGAAGCTTCTTTTAGGAAGAAACCAACCCCACAACCAATATCAAGAACTTTACCATTTCTTCGAAAGCGTGATATTTTTTCCACCTTATCCTTTTGATACCTCATGATATATCTTTTGAAGTATTTCGTTGAAACATCTCCAATCGGATAGTAGAAATCTGGATAATATCTAGATAATTCCTCAATAGATGGTCTTGGAGTTGTTTGTACTATTGTGCAATCTTTACATTGTGAAACCGACCATTGTTCTTGTGTTGTCTTTCTACTAAAATCAGTGGACCAGAATAAATGATCAAGATTTCGACCTCCGCAAATTCCACACACGGAATTGTTAGCGTCTATTTTTTGATGTGTCATAGTAGCAGTAGCTTTTAATAAATTATCTAACACAATTATTATTCACTCCTCTTCCATGCGAAGCAAGTTTCACACATGCCTGGTAAAAATACTCGGAAAATGGCACCCCACTTAAATTCTAATTCACCAAACCCCCGAACTTTATATCCTACTTGCCTGAATTCTTTCGGTGTCCACAAACTTCGATGACGCTGATATGGATTAGAATCGAATTCATGTTGTTCAAAATATTTCACTGGAGTAGAAATAAAGACAGTCTTTCCAACTCGCTCCATTTCTTTTATTAACTTTTTTCCATCTTCTTTCGTAAGGTGTTCTATTACCTCAAAGCAAGTGACCATTTCATAAGATTTGTCTTGAAGAAAAGAAAGTTGTTCGAGAGCATTTCCAACGAATATTTTAGAATAAAATTGTTTCGCAAATGACACATACGGCTCAAACACTTCTATCCCGTGAAGGTTTTCTGGCGAACGGTAAACCTTAAGTAAGGCTCCAACAACACCTCTTCCTGTTCCGATATCGAGAGAGTTATTCAGCTCAAGTGGAACTCTATTGAGCCAGTAATATAAAAATGGATGTGACCATAAAATGTCAGGTTTATTCATAGTACCTAAATAATTTTTGAATGCGTGAATATAAGAAATTTTCTATTTCTTTTGTATAAAATAAACGCCCCGATTTCTCGAGGCGTTTTTAACGGTCAATAAAATGTTCCATATTTTTATTTCATGAGAATCAATTTTTTCGTTTCGATAAATTTATTTGACGGATTCTGAACACTTACTGCTTCCATCCGATAGAAGTATGTACCACTTGGGTAATCGCTTGCTCTCCACTCTTTAATTTTGAAACCTGCATCTTGTATTTCCTCGACAAGTACATCTACTTCTTTTCCCAGAATATCAAAAATACTGATTGTTACAAATGATTGCTCCGGCAAATGGTACTGTACGAGTGTTGTCGGATTAAATGGATTAGGATAATTGATTTCAAGTCCGAACTCTCCGGGTTGTTCCGACGTTGGTTCCTTAACAGTTAATGGTGAATCTATACCTGAAGTTGCATATCCAATCCTCCACGTCCCTACATTTGTATTACCGGCATACCACATGTGAAATAATGAATCTTTAAACATTACAGAAGCACGTGCTACACGTGTATCATCCCATGAAGACGGGCTTGCCGAGTGCACCGGTCCATTTCCATACTTTGTCCAAGTAATGCCATCAAGAGAAGTTGCATACCCAATTGCATTAACCATAGACGATGATGTGCTTGTGTACCACAAATGAAATGAACTCCCATGATGTACAACAGATGGTTCACCAACCGTGTAATAATCGAAATCACTTACGTTTCCATGTTCGAGAACGGGATTGCTTGTGTATTTGGTCCAATTTTTTCCATCAACCGATGTGGCGTAACCAATATTTGAGTATGTGCTATCAGATGCCTGATACCACATCTTATAAGAATTATTTTCAAAAAGTACGTACGGCGCCCACACACCTTCATCATCCCAATCACCCGATTCGCCTCTTGTCAAAATTGGATTGCCGGAATACTCAGTCCACTGATAACCATCAGTTGATATTGCAAGGTTAACAGAATAACTGTACGGTACACCTTGATAGTAGTACATTTTATACTCATTGCTATCATGTACAACAGAGAAAACAAATTTGCCGATTCCGTCTGAAGATGTTGCTGGTAATACCGGATTCTCTCTCAAGCCATACCAATGTTTTCCGTCCCACGATACTGCTTGACCGATTGAGTATTTTCCGGAAGTCTGATATCCAGTGTACCACATTTTCAAAACATTGTCTTCCGCTAAAACAAAAGGTGATACAACATATCTATCATCAAATGTACCGTACACCCCCATCATACTTGTTGGATTCAAAACAGAACTTGATGTAACTCTTTGCCATGATGTTTGCGTGCAAACTGTTAACGTCCATAATACGAACGTGAGAATGATTCTTATTATTTGCTTGAACATAAAATCTCCTTGAGTAATTGAAAAATTATTTGATAAACAACATCTTCTTTGATTGTATGAATGTGTTTGCAGGATTATCAACGCTGATTGCTGAAAGTTTGTAGATATACATTCCACTCGCTTGCGGCGCCACCCATTGTAAATCGTGATACCCGGCTTCAACTGCTTGCTCAATTAAAGTCGCAACCGGTTTCCCGAGTATATCATACACAACCAAAGTTACGGAACTCCTTTCCGGCAAAGCAAACGAAATTATTGTTGAAGGATTAAAAGGATTGGGGTAATTCTGATGTAACTGATATTCTGGGGGTAGTTCTTCAGAATTTCCAATTCCCGTGATAAATATTCCGTCAGAAATTCTCTTTTCCAGACTCTCATTTCCATTGGAATCAACAGAGGTAACAGCATAGTAATATCGCTCATTCGTCAATACCGTGTTGTCTTCATACGATGTGAAAGTTGATTTCCCAAGTTTGACAGTTGAACCAGCATCAAATTCTCGTTTCGTCGAACGATAAATTCTATATTCATATAAATCCGGTTCTTCAACTTCACTCCAGATAAGATAAACACGGTTTAAAACCGGAGTAACACTCAACAACCTTGGAGCGACAGGAAATACATTATCATGCGATGCACCGCTGTCCGCCGATGAGAAAAAGAATTCACCGGTCGTTGTATGTGCGGCTACCCGGAAAGTTGACCAATGTTCCCTGTATTCATTTGTGTTATAGAGTGTCGGTGCAACGAACGCATACTGTTCAAATCTTACAGCAGGTAACGCTGTAATAAAATCCCACAATTCACCTTGTATTTTAGTGTACCGTTTATTCCCAATGACATTTATTATTCCCTCATGTATTGCAGAAAAGGATTTCAGTAACGGGTCGTTCACTTTTCTCCAGATGCTATACTCATGTACACGTAACGATTCGGATTGGCTGTCATAGATGCTCGGATACCAGATAATCCGAACCTGTCGCCCCTGGTCGTTCGGTACATCAATGATAGAAGTAATCTGCGGCGCTTCTCCGATTGCATATCCTCTCCCGTTAACAAACAGTTCGGCAGATTCAAATGCGGAATCTGTCGGGATGAATGTAATGAATCCTTCATCCGACCCAATATCAACCGGTGTATAAGTAATTGTAACTGTCTGTTCCCCTCGCGGCGGCAGTGTGAATGATGACACGCCCGTGGAAAATTCAGCATTGGAAATCTGAATATCATTGACTGTAATCGAATCGCCGGAGGAAATATTAACAACAGTAATTTGTTCGGATACGGAGCCACCCAATCGAACGGGTGGAAATGGGATAGTTTGTTTTGATAACGCTAAGCGTGCTAAGCCGAATTCGTTTGGATGGCGCGCAACTTTTGAGATTTTCACTTCATCCAGAATTCCGGGAAGTTCCCGAACACCATAAGAACCTGCCGCTCTTCCATCCCGATTCGTCCCGAGATAGAATTTATCAGTTGATGTATAATGAATCGTTTGCCGGAATGTCGAACTATCAGTCATGATTCCATCAACAAACGTTTTTACGACCGTCATAGTATCCGGATTCAAAAAGACGCGCTCATAGACCGCCGCCAAATGGTAATATCTATGTGTCGAGGTAAGGCGGGTTTTCTTTGAAAAATTTGAAATCGGTGAACCGGCACGGTAATCAAATTCATACCAACCTCCTGTCATGATATCCATTTGATAACCACCGCCGTACGGATATGGACCTAAATTCGAAACGATTGTTGCATGTCGTTCGTTATATCCGAAATTAAAATCCAACGTATCGAACGAAACCCACGCCTCGATGGTAAATGCTTGTTCTTGTTTAAGCGATGGAGAATTCGGTAACACAACATACGACGTCCGACCATCGAAATGAAGAGCATTCCCCTTCTTTCCTGTTATCCATTCTGAGTTGTGAATGGTTCCGTCGTTTCCATAGATGGATGCATCATGTAAGACAGTTCCTTCACCTTCATCAAAATGCCAATGTGCAACAACATTCGTATCAATATTCCCCGAGTACGATTTTCCGAGTAATTGTATTTTTGTTTCCGGTATTCCTTCATTCGGGACAAATATTGTCATCGTTCCGACATCAACTCCGGCATCGGTCGGAGCATAAGTCACATGAATTATTACTTGCCCATTCGGTAGAACTGAACCCGGATGATGTGTTACACTAAACTTATCATTTGAAATAGTCAACCCATCAATCATGAGTGTATCTACATTTGATGTATTCGTCAGCATCAGTTGTTGTGTCAAACTCGCACCGACTTCTACAAATCCGAAATCAAGTTTTCCTGTAGAAGTAGCAAGATAAGGAGTATCGAATTCTTCAGGGTGCCGGGCAACATTGGAGATCCGTATTTCATCTATGACACCTAAGAAATCTCTCAATTTCCAACCACCAACAGCTTTGCCTTCTATATTTGTCCCTATGTAGAAATATGGAGTGTTCGAATATTGAATCTTCTGACTAAAAGCAACACTGTCCTTTTGTACTCCATCAAGATACGTTTTGACAATTGTTACAGAATCATTCCCAAGTTGCGTTCGTTCATAAGTGACTGCAACATGGTAAAAATTTCGTGTCTGTATCAGTTCTACACCACCGGAAAATTCAACAATTGGGTTTATTGCCTTATACTCAAAAGCTAAGTCGTGTTGACTGTGGTAACTCAATTGGTAACCACCGCCGTTGGGATATGCTCCTTCATTACTTAAAATTACGTATACTTTATCCGGATACCGTGGATCATAAGGAAATCCTAACGTGTCAAGAGAAATCCACGCCTCGATAGTAAATTCTTTTTCCTGCTTCAGTGATGGCGAGTTTGGAAGTTTCACATATGTCCTATTCGCATCAAAATGAATTGCAGACCCGTATTTCCCATTCACCCAAACAGGATTAATAATTTCCCCATCATTGTGGTAAGGAGACGCATCATACAGAACGTTGCCTGCACCTTCATCAAAATGCCAGAGGGCAACTGTGTTTGAATCTATTCCAAACGATGATCGCGTTTGTGTGTACGACGTTAAACTCATTGCTAAAATGAACGCCAAAAGTATTGAACCGTATTTCATTGTGTTACCTCATCTTGTAATTATTGAATTGTGAATTAAAGAAAACTGAATCGTTATTTCATCAGCAGCATCGCTTTCGTTTGAACGGTGTTCCCGACGATTAACCGTGCTACATACACTCCGCTTGGCAATCCGCTCACATTCCATTCTACCGATTTGAATCCTGCATCTTGTGTTTCGTTCACAAGAGTTGTTATCTCTTCACCGAGCAGATTGTACACCGTCAACGAAACAGAACTATGAACCGATAACCGATAACTTATCACAGTACTTGGGTTGAACGGATTGGGATAATTTTGAACCAGGGTAATTCTTTCCGGTAACTCTTCCTCGCCGGGAACTCCGGTTGGAGAAATAACAAAACTCTGTTCAGCAGTAAATACAGAGCCTGCATATTCATTATCAACTGTTTGAACGCTCCAGTAATATGTTCCTGCAGGTAAATTATTTAGTGACCATGAACTTGTATAACCGGAATTACCTTTTTTCGGCATCCGACGGAA
>JACPVN010000378.1 GCA_016191715.1 Ignavibacteriota bacterium
CTGCACGAACTTCTACGATGTGAACACCGGCAGAAGTATTCGATGGCTTGAACACGCCGACAAACTCCGAAAGGCTTTCTTGTTCGAGCGGAATATCACGGAGTGCAATCCCTTCTTTCATCATCAAGCGAGGTGAATCTGTAAACAAACCTTTCGTTGAAACATGCACGCGAACATAATCACGCGTTTGCTGTAATTTCAAACTGACAGATTCTCGTGGTCCGTCCGGCTTCTTCAAAAAATGATAGAGCGGTACAGAGGAAATTCCCAATTTCGATTCAGCAACAATCCTGAGCATATCAAACTTTGAAGTTGGAACAGCGACAGTAATCGTCGAACCCTGAACTTCAAATTTTTCTTTCTTAATAATTGATGGAACCCACGAACCCTTCGATAATTTCTTTCCTGAGATAATAATCTTTCCCAGCGATTCGGAAGCGTTCGACTTCAAAACAATTCGTTCGTTGCTGACACTCAACAACTCTACATTCGGAGAATGATTAACAAAGAGTTTCCCTTCAAGCGCACTTGTATTTCCTGAAAAATCCTTGCAAACAATTTTGTACTCATGTTCTCCTTCCGTCAATTCTTTTGTGTTGATGATTCCGTCACCATACCAATGATGCTCGTAGAATGGTAGCGTTCCTCCTTCTTCAACATATAATCTTTGATATTCTCCTTTACCACTGAGTATTGTCGGATAATCATAATCAAGATAAATTTGCTTTGTCTGCAGAGAAGGGAATCGGTCGAGTTGCTTGCTGAAGACCTGCTTGTTGTCGAGAAACAATTCAATCCGGTAAATGCCTGATTTATTTCGCGAACCATTCGCCATGTCGTATGCATTGATGCCGAATCCAACAGAACCATGAACTCGAATAATTTGTGGAATTTTGAATGTTCCTTTTCCGCGTCCAAACCGACTCATATATTTCGTTGACGGTTTTCCATCCACCGTTGAATTCATCTCAAGAGGAAACAATGCAATGCTCTTCAATCTGGGAGAAATATTATCGGGAAGCGAATCGCCGTACATCAGCATGGGATTGACGTTATTCAGATTCTCATCACGAATTTCAAAATGTAAATGCGGCGGACCGACTCCCGATTCACCGGAATACGCAATCACCTCTCCCTTCTTGACTTGAAGGAGCGGCGTTTCGTACGTCACATCAATCGGAAAGGCGCCTTTGCGAAGTTGTTCCTGCCGTGCAAGTTGTTCAATGCGCTCACTGAATTTCTGAAGATGAACATAGACGCTGTAATAGCCGTCGTTATGTTTGATGAACAACATTTTTCCATAACCATTCGGCTGTATGCTGATGCGATAGAGGGAACCATCACGTACTGCAAATACATTGTGTCCGACTTCACCGTTCGTACTGATATCCAACCCACCATGAAAGTGCATTGTGCGATACTCTGCAAATGAGGAAGTTATTCTCTTCGTTGCATCGGTGGGCCAAAGATAATCGTTCACATCCGTTCGGATGCTGTCAAATTCTTTTAGATAGGAACTTGATGCAACATCAACATACTCAGGTTCTCCGCTCACCAGAGGAAATACAACAAAGAACAAAGTACCAAGCACCAAGTACCAAGTACGAACAGTCAATTTATGCAACCTTCACCTTATGTGTAATCTTCGTATAACCAAGTAACTCTGCCTCAACAATATCACCTTCGTTTACTTCACCGACACCTTCCGGTGTTCCCGTAAAAATCAAGTCTCCCTCTTCAAGCGTGAAAATAAAAGAAAGAAAAGAGATGATATACTCAGGACTGAAAATCATATTTTTCACTGAGCCTCGCTGTCGTGGGACACTATTTACCCGACATTCAAAATCAAGTTCTTGCTTGTTGATAATTTGGTCAACTGGAATAATTTCAGAAATCGGAGCTGAGGTGTCAAATCCTTTTGCCGTTGTCCAGGGCAAACCTTTCCTCTTCGCTTCATCCTGAACATCGCGCAACGTCATATCTAACCCGATGCCATATCCGAGGATATACTCACGCGCTTTGATTGGAGAAACGCGACTTCCCGTTTTTCCTATTGCAACAACAAGTTCCGATTCAAAGTGCATCAACTTGGAAATTGGAGGACGAACAATATCTTCTCCATCGGTAAGTAACGCCGCAGAGGGTTTCATGAAAACAACAGGCGCATCGGGTACTTCCGCCCTCATCTCACGCGCATGTTCAAGATAATTTCTCCCCATACAAAATATCTTGCTCACTTGGAGCGTGTAATCTTTATTTCGAATACGAACCGATTTCATTTTTCAGTTAAAATTGGATAGAATATAGACAGAACTCGCTTTTTAAGCAACTAAGAGCATCAACCGATGAAAAGCAAAAAACCGCAGATGAACCAATGCGATTCGTTCTGCGGTTAATAATTTTCGATGCGCTTTTACATGGCGGCTGATGTGCGTTTCTCCTTGAGAACGTAAAGGGGTTCTTTCTTTTTGAAAATTGTTTCCTTCGTGACGATACATTTTGCCACGTTCTGTTTTGATGGTAAATAATACATTATATCGAGCATAATTTCTTCCATGATGGAACGCAATGCACGCGCACCGGTTTTCCATTCCATCGCTTTCTGCACTACTGCTTTCAATGCATCTTCTTCTATCTCCAACTCTACGCCTTCAAGTCTGAACAGTTTTTTATACTGTTTCACTATAGCATTTTTGGGTTCTGTAAGAATACTATACAATGCTTTTTCTTCAAGTGTTTGAAGCGTAGCAACAACCGGCAACCGTCCGATAAATTCCGGGATCAAACCAAACTTGAGCAAATCATCCGGCTCGACAAGCGGCATGTATTCATCAACGGTATTTTCTTTTTTACTTTTGATGTTTGCGCCGAACCCCATCGGATTCTGACTGACACGGCGGGCAATAATTTTTTCCAATCCTTCAAATGCGCCTCCACAAATGAACAAAATATGTTTCGTGTTCACATTGATGAGCGCCTGCTCTGGATGCTTGCGTCCCCCCTTCGGCGGAACTCCGGCAATTGTTCCTTCCAGAATTTTCAGCAACGCTTGTTGAACACCTTCACCGGAAACGTCTCGCGTAATGGATACACCGTCACTCTTGCGCGCAATCTTATCAATCTCATCTATGTACACAATACCACGTTCCGATTTCGCAACATCGTATTCGGAATTTTGGAGAAGATGAACAAGCACGGTCTCAACATCATCACCGACGTAACCAGCTTCTGTCAATGTCGTGGCATCTGCAATTGCAAACGGAACATCCAACACTCTTGCAAGTGTTTGAGCGAGCAATGTCTTTCCTGTTCCTGTCGGTCCAAGAAGCAGGATGTTACTCTTTTCGATTTCCACATCATCAAACCGCCCAAATGAATCCTGGGAATCAATCCGTTTGTAATGATTATAAACAGCAACCGAGAGTGTCTTCTTCGTATGTTCCTGCCCGACAACATATTCATCCAATAACTTTTTGATTTCCATCGGGCTTGGTAACGGTTTGGAAGATGATGGAGATGGTTTAGTCCGAACATTATTCTTCCGGAGAATCTCTACCGAACTTGCAACGCACGTATCGCAAATGTACACACCGGGTCCGGCGATAATGCTTCCTGCTTCTTCAGCAAGTCGCCCGCAAAACGAACACTGAATCTGATAATCCGTTTTTGAATTTTTTCCCATTATGCTTTTTTATCCGTGCGGGGTTTCTTGAAAAGAATTGTATCAACCAATCCGTATGCTTTTGCATCATCGGCTGACATGTAAAAATCGCGGTCGGTATCTTTCTCCAACGATTCAATTTCTTTTCCTGTGTGATTCGCGAGAATAAGATTGATACGCTTTTTCATTTTCAGAATTTCTTCTGCCTGAATGCTTATATCAGAAGCGGTTCCCTGAACACCGCCCCATGGTTGGTGAATCATAACACGGGAATTCGGCAAGATCATCCGCTTTCCCTTTTCACCGCCGGAGAGTAACACTGCCGCCATACTTGCCGCCATCCCGATGCAGATAGTTGAAACATCGGGTCGGATATATTGCATCGTATCATAAATCGCCAAGCCGGCGGTAACACTTCCGCCCGGACTATTGATGTACATGTGAATATCTTTTTCCGGATCCTGTGATTCGAGAAATAACATCTGCGCAATTACCACACTTGTCATTTCATCAAAGATTGGTGTACCGAGAAAGATGATTCGTTCTTTCATCAGGCGTGAGTAAATATCATACACGCGTTCGCCTTGCCCCGTCTGTTCGATAACGTAGGGAATGGATTGATTGACTGTCTTTACACTCATGTTGTTCTTTCTGATTAACTGATTAATTCGTCTGTTTCTTCATGAATCTTCTCCGTTATCACTGCATGTGAAACAAGGAAGTTCATCAATTTATCATACACCATTTTATCTTTCAATGCATCCGATGTTTTATAAAATGCTATCAACCGTTCTTTGGAGATACTCATCTTCGGTGCATCTTCTTCCGCTTTCTGTTCTAACTCAGCATCGGATAGTTGGAGTTGTTCTTTCTCAATGATCTTATCACGAATTAAAAACCACTTTGCCGAATAGATAGCAACGGGTCGGTAACTCTCCCGGAATTTCTTCTCGTCAAAATCATCCGGCATTTTTTTTCCGGGCGATTGTTCTTTCAATTCATCAATCTTTGCATCGGTCAATCCTTTTATCATCGCTTGTGGAATTTCCATATCATGGAGTTTCACAATTTCACCAACGAGTGCGTCCTTCATATAACGGTCGGTTGTTTCCGTCCAATATTTTTCCAAATCCAACTTCACGTTTTCCCGGAACTGAGCGACTGTATCAACTTTCAATCGGGTTGCTTTTTGTACAAACTCATCGGTAAGTTCCGGAACGTTCACTTTCTCAATCTTTGTGGCTGTCAGTTCCCAATTGTTCAGATGTTTATGGTCGCCATGCTCGACTTCAAAAGTGACTCGACGCGATTCATTCGGAGAGATATTTTGCAGAGTGTATCGCACTTCATGAAATATACTGTCGTCCGCAAGATAAATTCTCCCGCCGGTACTTTTCTTTCCGATGAGCGGCGAACCACTGTCATCTAACTCTTGAATATCTACTGTAACGATGTGTTCATCATCTTCAGCTTTTTGAACCTCCGTCAACGTACTGTTTGCTTTTCTGAGTCGTTCGATTTCATCTTCCAATTCATCTTCATCAACGGTATGCACTAACTTATCTACAGCAACTCCTTTGTACTCCATCAATTCGAATTCGGGTTGCACTTCATATTTAATTGTGAACGAGAACGGTTCTCCATGCTTAAACGTAATATCAGTCATACTCGGATCGCCGAGCGGATAAATATTTCGTTCCGTCAGGACTTGTTTGAACACATCGTTTGCAATGTCGTCTAAAGCATCGTACTCGATAGACTCGCCATAAATTCGCTTCACCATATCGAGCGGCGCTTTACCTTTCCTGAATCCTTTGATTTCAATTTTCGCCTGCTCCTTCTTATATGCCTTCTCGAAATGCGGCTTCAAATCCTCTGGCGAAAGAGTGACGTGTAATTCTTTTACGATGTTGGAAATATCAATGATTGAAACGTCCACAAAATTCCTTTATAGATGATACTGATGATGCTCAAGGGAGGCGACTTCCATGAGTTGGTGGGCAAGGGGGGATTTGAACCCCCACGGGATTACCACTAGATCCTAAGTCTAGCGCGTCTGCCAGTTCCGCCACTCGCCCTGAAAATTCTTAAATGATTGTTTGATACTGTTGATTTGCTTGTTTGAAGTGTCGGATATTTCTTCTGTGAAATCATCCGAGTACACTCAAAAACGGCACTAATATACTGCTTTTTGAAGGAAGTACAAAAACGGCGTTTGGCGAGGTTTTGAAAATTGAGTATATTTTGCCCGTCTTCAAAGAAACAAGGGCCCGTAGCTCAATTGGATAGAGCATCAGCCTTCTAAGCTGAGGGTTACGCGTTCGATTCGCGTCGGGCCTACTTCCTTCCTTGCCTTTTTCCCTTTTTCTTGCTACTATAAAAACCCAACAGTGAACATGATTTCTTTCAGTGACTGCACTACATAAAAATCTAAAACTCTATCTTGAGAAAATAAGCGATGGCTCAATATCGAAGCAACAACTTACTGAGTTCATCCACTATTCCCGTGTTATTGTTCAGTCATATTTATTTCAGATTCGCACTTCGCTCACATTTCTCTACTCGCAACAAGGGCTGAGCGCGGAAGATGTTGCATGGGATTGTCTGGGAAGTTTGTTCATCAAAGATTCTACTTTCCGTTATCCTATTTTTGTTCGGTTCAAAACTTCACTTTCAACTTCTTTGGAAACAATTTCCGAAGTCGAATTATTCTCTGCATACAAAGGGCTTTTGATAACATTCGCCGACAGACAACTTGCACGTCTCTTTGCCCAGTTCGATGTTGATGGTGCGAAAATCCACAGGAATATTCGGGATTGTATTAAAACGACATCACTGTTCACTTTAAGCAAAGATATCCGCGGACTTGTCCTGAAACCCTTCGCTCACAATTCATTAGATCATCTGCCGGCATTTCA
>JACPVN010000384.1 GCA_016191715.1 Ignavibacteriota bacterium
CCGATGGCGCAAGTCATCAAACAGCAATTTCCGAATGCTCACGTTGCAATGCTCATCAGAAGATACACGAAGGAACTTGTTGAGGATAACGAGTACGTTGACAAAATTTTGTACTATGACGAAAACGGCGGTGTGTTGACTCCTTTTTTTCGGTTTGTTTGTTTGTTGCGTTCTCAAAAATTTGATGTTGTGATTCACACACAACCACGACCACGACTTGCGTTGGCAACGTGGCTTGCCGCTATTCCTGTCCGTGTCGGAACGGGATATCGTTGGTATTCGTTTCTGTTCAATAAGAAAATGTATGAACATCGGAAGACGGCACAACGACATGAACTTGAATATAATTTACAGTTGTTGTCGGTTGTCGGTTGTTCAGTTGACGGTTTAGATATTCAACCGACAATAACTGTGAATCCTGAATCATTGGATCGAATTGAGAAATTACTTGCGGAACTTGGAATCAAGTCAACAGAAAAAATTGTTGTTCTTCATCCGGGCAGCGGCGGTTCTGCGCGAGATTGGAGTGCAAAAAAGTTTGGCGAGTTGGCTCAGCGGCTCGGAAACATTCCGAATGTCCGCGTGGTTATTACAGGAAGGAAAGAAGAAGAACAACTTGTGAATACAGTGATGAGTTCTGCCGGTTCAAACGCAGTACCGTTAATCAATTTCGAATCGTTACGCGATTTTGCTGCGATGGCTAAACGTGCGACGTTGTTTGTAGCCAACTCTACCGGGCCGATTCATATTGCCGCGGCAGTCGGAACGTATGTGATTGGATTGTATCCCCAGATTACTGCACTGAGCGCATCGCGGTGGAGTCCGTACACAAACGAGAAAACAATTTTTTCGCCGGTTCGAAAACCTACTGATTGTAAATTATGTCTTCGTGCAACAACGTGTGAGTGCATGGATGCGATTTCAGTTGATAATGTATATCAGGAAGCAAAAAGAGTTATAGGGAAAAGTTATAAATGAAAAGTGAAAAATTTAAAGTTCTTTTGTTGTATTTGATGTTTCTGCTTGTTGTGCATTCATTTGCGCAAGAGCAGAAGGATTCTGTAAACACGATTTCAGCAGACACACTTCGGAAGATTGCGAACAAAGCGTTTGCGGCAGGAGAAATTCTGAAATTCGATGTGAACTATGGATTTGTCACGGCGGGCGAAGCAGTCATAAAAATTTCGGATGTCGTTCACAACGGGCGCAAATGTTATAAAGTGGAATTTGAAGTTGACTCGAAACCGTTCTTCGATTGGATTTACAAAGTGCGAGACCGTTACTCGACAATCATTGACGCAGAGGGATTGTTCCCGTGGAGATTTGAGCAACACATTCGTGAAGGAGGATACACAAGAGATTTTATTGCAGATTTTGACCAGGTTCATCATTTCGCTCACACAACCGAAGGAAGCCATCCTATTCCGCCGTATGTGCATGATATGCTCTCCGCATTCTTTTTCGCTCGTGTTGTTGATTTCTCAAACTATAAGCCGGGAGAAAAACTCCGCCTTCAGAATTTCTACAAAGATTCGACTTACGAACTTGATGTGAAGTACAAAGGGAAACAAGAAATCGAAGTTGAGGCGGGAACATTCAATTGTATTGTGGTTGAACCGTTGGCGCGTGAAGGCGGCTTGTTCAAGAGCGAAGGAAAAGTAAACGTGTGGTTAACGGATGACGAACGGAGAATTCCCGTACAGGTCAGCACGAAAGTAATTATCGGTTCGATTGATGCAGAGTTGATTGAATACAGCGGTATCAACGGTCCGATTCCATCAAAAATTGATGATTGAGGAATGTGCGAATGGCATATCAACAAATTGATTTGAAGAAAGTCAGGACAATATCAATCAAAAACAGGAAAAGCAAAGTCAAGACGAACGAATTTGCACAAGTGTTCGCACCAAAGCAACAGCCGTTTGATGATTTTGTTCAGTCGTTGCCGCACATTCTCGTCGCAGAAGATTTGAGGAAGTTTGTAGATGATATTGTAAAATCGGTAAAGCGTAATAATCCTGTTGTTGCAATGCTCGGC
>JACPVN010000385.1 GCA_016191715.1 Ignavibacteriota bacterium
AAAGAAAGACGTCATCAAAACTGCCGCGCTTCTTAAAAAAGAAAAAGTGGATATTGTTGCCGTTCAGCAACTCATCCGTTATCCTGAATTAAACGACAGAACTGATACGTTTGAAGAGTTAGCCAAAGAGTTAGGGATGTACAAAGCATACGGAGAAAACATTACTCTCTCCGGGCGACAAACAGGCAATGCACTTTTCAGCAGTTACCCGATTCGTTCGCACGATAACATCACGTACACCGGCTTGAAGTCATATAATTTTGAATCCGCTCTCCTGAGCATTATTGATTTGGGAATCAGCAACATAATAACTGTTTGTACCCGCATTCCCGACAAAGCAACTTCCGATGATGAAGCACGTTGCCTGAACACATTAATGACTGCAAAACGAAGTCTGGATGATGCGCCGATGTTGCTTTACGGTAACATTACAAAGCCGAAACAATTCGAAAAAGTTGTGGACATCACAGAGCCATTCGAGTATAACATCGTCACACACGAACTAAAAAACGAAACTCAGAAATTCCCTTTCTGGTACTCTTCCGGTGATATTCATCTCATTCAATCGTATGTAAAGGAAACCGAATTGGGATTAGTTCTCATTGCCGAGTTTAAGATTTTTAGTAAACCAACGCCATAGCTTAATGTTGATTTTTATTGATTAAATAAATACATTTTCTCAGCATACAAAAGATTACTATGGAACCCGCTAATATCATTATAGACCCGGAAATTATGGATGGTCTTCCCATACTGCAAGGCACTCGATTTCCCGTGTACATCATTATTGAAATGCTTGAAGAAGGTTCTTCCTTTGAAGACATCAAGCAAGAGTATCCATTTTTATCTAACGAACAAATTAAATCAGCAATTCACTACGCGGCACAACTTGTAGCTGAACCAACTCTTACGGGAACAGTGGCATTAAATTGAACTCAATAAGCATTCAATATTCTCCATCACTCCATCACTCCATCACTCCATTACTCCTTACACCTCTGAGAAAAATAATTCAGCAATATTAAGTGCGTCACAAATACTCCAAACTCCTTTTCACAAACAAGCCCGGCGGTTCGCTTCCACAACTCGTCGTTGCGGAGAACGAAAATCTCCAGTCGCGATTTGTTGTCCAGAAAGTTCTAGAATTAAGAGAAAACGGTTTGTCATTAAAGGACATTGCTATTTTATTCCGCTCCTCATTCCTTTCGTTTGATTTGGAAATCGAACTCACCAAAGCCGGAATCTCATTTCAAAAGTTCGGCGGATTCAAGTTCATCGAGACTGCACATATTAAAGATATTATCGCATACTTGCGTGTGCTTGATAATCCCCGCGATGTTGTCGCATGGAATCGCATTCTTATGTTAGTTGATGGTGTTGGTCCACGCACAGCCGAACGGGTGATTGATGATATTATTACAAGAAAACTTCCCTCTAACTCATCTGAATTTTGGGAACATTATCAGGGTTATCCTGAAAACGTCAGAACACTTTTTACAACATTCAAATCGCTCCTTTCGGAAAATAATTCTCCTTCGGAACGGGTAGCGCACATCATCAATTACTATCATCCGATATTCAGAAACCATTATGATGATTTCATCAAGCGTGGAAAAGATCTCGAGATGTTTGAAAATATCGCCGCACGATATTCTGACACTAGCGCACTCCTCACAGATTTAGCTCTTGAACCGCCAACCGAAAGCATTTACGACATGAGCGCACCAACGCCCGATGACGAACTTCTCACACTCTCAACCATTCACAGCGCAAAAGGACTTGAATGGAACTCCGTCTTTATCATCTACGCGCTCGATGGACGCTTCCCTTCCATCCATGCGGCAAACGACCCCGAAGAACTTGAAGAAGAACGCCGACTCATGTACGTCGCATGCACACGTGCGAAAGAAAATCTTTTTATCACATATCCCATCAACATTTATGAACGGGAAAGCGGTGTCATTCTTTCCAAACCTTCCCGCTTCCTCGAAGGATTGGATGAGAAACTTTTAGAACCGTGGGTCATCAATGAATGATTTCGGATTGCCTACGGCTCGTAGAGCGAATTGCCAATTGCGGATTGATTATTTTGATACAGGTTACTGGTTACTGATGACTGGTTTCCGGTTATGGGTCACAGACAATTGATTAATGACTATTGACCAATGACTACTAAATACTGATTACTGACTACTCAAATACTTTTTTTCCATTTTGAATTTTTAATTTTGCATTGATTATGAACATCCACAAACTACCAACCAACATAGACGAGATAACAATTACACTCTCAAAAGAACAATACAAAGCATTGCTGAAGACTGTGTATCTCGGAGAGTGGTTAATAAACAGCCATGCTGTAACTGACGATGAAATGGAACAAGATGTTGAAGACATAGAACAACAGGTGTATAGCTATGCCGCTCTCGCCGGACAAACGGAATGGATTGAATTTAATGAATCTTTCCTTAAATTCTTTCCCACATTAGATATGGAAATTGAATTGATGGATTATATTGAAGAATACAACGATAATAATTTTTGGGATGAGTTGCTTGACAACCTTGCGACCCGCGATTTAATTGAAAAGTACGGCGAAGAAAAAGTTAATGCCATGCCTGTTAAAGAATTTTCAAAATTACATTTTGATTTAACAAAGCAGTACGATGACGAATTTGTTGCACATAATCTTGACCGACTTAGAATAATAAAACGATAACTCGTACTGTTTACAGATTACTGACTACTGATTACTTAATACTGATGTACTTTTTCCTTCTTCATTTTTAATTTTGCATTGATTATGCGTATCTGGGATTTACCGCCGAAAATGTTTTGCCGCGAACACTTGCTTGATGAGCATCGCGAACTCCATACTGTTTGGACAATCATTACCAAGAAAAAGAAAGGATATGCCGAGCATCCTGAAACAAAACGATGGGTTGGAAAAACAAAAGCGCTGTACAACCGTCACGAGGCGTTGGTAAAAGAAATGAAACGCCGCGGATATCTCCACCGCACTCCGCTTGATAGTAAGTTAGCAACAGGAGAAACAATCCAACGCGAGTTCGTCCACTCGACTCTTGAGCAGAAAAAGATATTGAAAGAGAAAAAGTGTAAGTGTAATGTTTGACCAATATGACTTAGATGGAGTCCACCTGCGGTTAGACTCCATCTGACCTACATTGAATACATTTTTATTTTTTCTTGATAATAATATTTGAGTTGAGTACATTGCCTCAGTTTATAAGTAACACTATCGGTATAAAAAATCAATCACCGTTAGATAAACTACTC
>JACPVN010000386.1 GCA_016191715.1 Ignavibacteriota bacterium
CAGGCACCAAGGTCGCTGGTCTGAAGAAAAAAAGAGTAAACGAAAAAAAATGAAAATCGGGGCGTGGCTCAGCCCGGCAAGAGCGCTTGGTTCGGGACCAAGAGGTCGCTGGTTCGAATCCAGTCGCCCCGACTCTTTATGAACTACGTTGTGTACATACTGCAGAGTGAAACTACGGGTAAATATTATGTTGGACAGACACAAGATTTATTTCGACGAATAAAAGAACATAACAACAGTGAAAGTACATCTACAAAGAATGGAGTTCCTTGGAAATTAGTACATCTCGAAGAATTTGGAACACGAAGCGAAGCGGTGAGAAGGGAACAGCAGATAAAAAACCGTGGAGTAAAGAGATATTTAAGGGATCTTGAGACTGTGGCTCAGTCCGGTTAGAGCGTGGCGCCTCGGCGCCAAGCTCGCTGGTTCGAATCCAGTCGCCCCGACTCTTTATGAAGAAGCAAACTTCTTCAGATTAACAAATCATAAATAGGAAAAAAAGTGGGGTGTAATCAACAATTTTTGAATTAGAAAAGTTAATAATTTATTTTTACATGACTCCTAATGAGACTCCTACCTTTAATTATTCCATTAAAATATCTAAATTAGATAAATATGGTGATTCAATACACGCTGAATCTTATTGTGATACATTAATCTTATAAAGATACACATTCACATTTGCTGATAATATTTTACCACTTTTTTACAGAGAAATATTGGCATGAAAGTTAATATATACCACAGCAATCATAAAAATATATTTCAACGTTTCTATTATTTTGTACCTTCAAAGAAATTTCTTCGTAACTAAGTCATGAAAAATCCTCCATACGAAATACTGATTGTTGAAGACAACGTAGCACATTTGAAGTTAACACAGTATGTTCTGCTCAAGAATAAAGTTGACAGCCGAATTACCGTAGTACGTGACGGACAAGAGGCGTTGGATTATCTTTTCAAGAAAAAAAATGAAGAAGGAAAAACCGAATTATCAAGCCCGCATATTATACTCCTTGACCTGAATTTACCCAAAAGAGATGGACGTGAAGTCTTGAAATTGGTAAAGGAGGATCCCGTGCTGAAGTCTATCCCGGTTGTTATTGTGAGCACTT
Source organism: Ignavibacteriota bacterium (assembly GCA_016191715.1). Taxonomy (GTDB): domain Bacteria; phylum Bacteroidota; class Ignavibacteria; order UBA10030; family SZUA-254; genus FW602-bin19. Next base: position 1,116 of record JACPVN010000386.1, read on the forward strand.
CAGACAGGGAGGAAGATGTAACGTATGCATATGAATTCGGAGCGGCAGGTTACATCAGTAAATCAAGCGACTTCAGCAAATTCAGTTCAGAGATTGGTAACGTAACTCAATACCTTTCTCTCTAATATTCTGTTTTCATCATCGTTTTCATTCTATTGGATGTAAAACGATAAATTTGTATAATCTAACCAAAATTTAAGCATGTCTCAGATTGTAGCAATCGTTGGACGGCCGAATGTCGGAAAGTCCACACTTTTTAATCGTCTTCTTGGCGCGCGTCAGTCAATTGTACATGACGAACCGGGAGTAACACGCGACCGGTTATATGCAACGGCAGAATGGGCGGGAAAGATTTTTACGTTGATTGACACTGGCGGATTTGTTCCTGCTTCAGAAGATTTATTTGAACAGGCAATTCGGGAACAAGCACAGATTGCGATTCAAGAGGCGGATATTGTTTTATTTGTAGTTGATGCATTGAGCGGAGCAACTCCGCTTGATATTGATATTGCTTCAATATTAAGAAAAACCGAGAAAAAACTTTTTTTAGTGGTCAACAAAGTTGATGGTGAAAAGAAGGAAGTTGAAACTGCTCAGTTTTATAAATTAGGTTTAGGAGAACCAATCGGAGTATCTGCACTTGTCGGAAGAAACATTGGAGATTTCCTTGATGTTATTACCGAGTCATTTCCTAAAGGTGAATCAGAAATTGATGATAAACAATTACGATTGGCAATTGTGGGAAAACCAAATGTTGGGAAATCTTCTCTTGTCAACGCACTTCTTGGTAAAGATAGAAGTATTGTAACAAATATCCCCGGAACAACCCGCGACTCAATTGATTCAATTCTTAAATATCACAAAGAAGATATTGTTTTAATTGATACTGCCGGATTGAGAAGAAAAAGTCGTGTGAAAGAAAGCATCGAGTTTTACAGCACACTTCGCGCATTAAAAAGTATTGACCAATGTAATGTTGCAATCTTAGTTATTGATGTTGTTCAGGGAATGGATAAACAAGACCTTCGTATTCTTGACCAGATTATCGAACGGAGAAAGGGAGTTGTCCTTGTTTGTAATAAATGGGATGCGGTTGAAAAAGATGACAAGACTGCAATTGAGTATGAAAAAACTATTCGAGGGTTGTTGAGAATTTATGATTACATCCCACTTGTTTTTATTTCTGCCTTGGAGCGGCAGAGAATATTCCGTGTTATAACTGATGCTCAACATGTTCATTCGGAAATGAACAAACGGGTATCAACAAATAAACTGAACAAACTTTTACTTGAGGATATTAAGAAAAGCCCTCCTTCTGCTGTGAATGGCAAAGAAATAAAAATCAACTATGTTACTCAGGTTGCAGTTAATCCGCCGGCAATTACTTTTTTTTGCAATGAACCGAAACTTGTTCAGGAAAACTACAAACGATTTCTCGAAAGAAAAATTCGCGAATATTTTACCTTCGAAGGAGTTCCCGTATATGTTTACTTCAAAAAGAAAAATAAATAAGTGAAATAATATGCCTGCGAGAAAACTTCGCATCATTGTTGTTGGTGGTTTAGCGGCAGGACCAAGCGCAGCGGCAAAGGCAGTCCGTACGAATCCGAAAGCGGAGGTCACAATGTTTGAAGCATCGGATACAATTTCCTATGGAATTTGTGAGACGCCGTATGCAATTTCCGGAGTGATTCAGGATGAAAGCAAACTTCTTGTTTACAGTCCGCAACGACTTCAAGACGAAAAGGGAGTTCAGGTAAAGACTCTTCACAGGGTTGAAAAGATTCAACCGGCGAAAAAAACAGTTGAAGTGCGCGATATAAAAAATCAAACCGTTCAGCAATATGAATATGACCGACTCATCCTCGCGACCGGCGCGCGAACGAGGCGATTGAATATCAAAGGCGATGACTCCCGGAATGTGTTTCATCTTCACACAAGAGAAGATACGTTAGCAATAATGAACTATTTGAAAACCGAGAAACCTAAGTCAGCGGTAATCATAGGTGGCGGGTATGTTGGGATGGAAATGTGTGAAGCGCTTCGGGTCAAAGGGTTGGATGTTACAGTTCTGCATCGTCATAGATTGCCTATCTCTTCACTTGAGCAGGAAACGAGCGAACGAATTCTTCAGGAGTTAGAAAAGAATCAGGTACAGTTTGTTAGCAACGCAAAAATAGAAGGTTTTCAAATCAATAAAGAAAGCAATGTAAAATTTGTTTTCACCAACCGAGGATCATATGAAGCGGATATTGTTATCATTGCCATCGGAGTTGAACCAAATGTTGAATTGGCAAAGACAGCAAAAATCAGAATTGGCAAACTCTGCGGCATTATCACCGACGAACGCCAGCAGACAAATATAGATGGTATTTACGCGGCAGGCGATTGTTGTGAAGTGAAAAATTTAGTCTCCGGAAAAAATATGTATGTACCACTTGCGACTGTTGCCAGTCGTGCGGCGTGGGTGGCGGGAGAAAATGCGTCAGGAGGAAGAGCAACATTTAAGGGTGCAATTCGTGCAATGGCTGTGAAGGTTTTTGAATTGAAAATTGCAACGGTCGGTCTTAATACTACTGAAGCAAAGGAAGCAGGTTTTCAAGTAGTTAAAGAAACAGTCACAACAAATTCACGAATTGCTGTAATGCCGGGAAATTCCAAAATCATGGTCTCGCTGATCATTGATCAACGAACGAAACGATTGCTTGGCGCAAACATCAATGGGTGTGATGGAGCAGTGATGCGGGCAAATACACTTGGTGTTGCCATCCAACACAAGATGACGCTTGACGATATTTCCCGATTCGATATGATTTATGCACCACCGTTTGCACCACTTTGG
>JACPVN010000387.1 GCA_016191715.1 Ignavibacteriota bacterium
CGTTGCCGATGGATAACCGGATGAGAATTTATCAATCGCAAAACGGACACAGGGTGCTGGGGCTAATTAATCCGATTCGAAACGAACACGCCTGCTCGAATGCAGAGTGTCACGCGCATCCGGCAGAACGGACAGTGTTGGGTGTGCTTGATGTTCGCATGTCGCTCAACCAGGTGGACAAGGATATTTTTGAAGCGCAGGTGCGAATGGGGATTTTCGCCGTGCTTGCAGTGATGGCGCTTGCAGTGTTTTCCCTGCTGTTTGTGTACAACACGATTCATCGCCCGGTGAAGAAACTCATTACCGGGACAAAAGAAATTTCGTCGGGGAACCTTTCGTATCATATTCCCTCCGATGCGAAAGACGAACTGGGAATGTTAGCGCAGTCGTTTAACGTGATGACGGAATCTTTGAGAACGGTGATGGAAGAAAACGAGCGATGGTCGAACGAACTGGAAGTTCGCGTGAAAGAAAAGACAGCAGAATTAAAACGCCTGCACGAACAGATGCTTCAGATAGAAAAAATGGCTTCGCTCGGAAAACTTTCTGCAACCGTGGCGCACGAGTTAAACAACCCGCTCGAAGGAATTCTGACCTACTCGAAGTTAATAGCAAAGCGATTGCGGAAAACTGAACCGCTCACGGAAGCCGCTCAGCAAATGCTGGAAGAGTTAGATGTAGTTTCGCGGGAAACTCAACGGTGCGGGAATATTGTAAAAAATCTTCTCCTGTTTTCGCGTAAGCAAGTCGGTGAACTGACGCTTGCATCTGTCCAGCATATTATTGAAAAAGCCGCTCAACTAGTTCAACATCATTTTCAGATTTCGAATGTCGAGTTTTCGGCAGAGTATTCTTCTGAAGAAGTTCTCTTGCTGTGCGACGAGAATCAACTTCAACAAGCCTTGATTGCGTTGTTTGTCAATGCTGTTGAAGCGATGCATGGTGGCGGAAAGATTCATGCAGAAGTTTGGAGAGATTTGAAAAACGATTCCATAGTCATCGAAGTGTCTGATACGGGAGTGGGAATAGCGGAAGTAGACGTGCCGCATATTTTCGAGCCGTTCTTTACGACGAAGAAAGACGGCAAGGGAGTCGGTTTGGGTCTCTCGGTTGTATATGGAATAGTTGAGCGACACGGAGGCGATATTTCCGTCCGCTCCGAACATGAAAAAGGAACAACATTTACATTGGTGTTTCCCTATAAGAAATAATTGTAGGTCGAATTTCAATTCGACCAACGTGAATAATAGACGAATTGAAATTCGTCCTTCATAAACGTAAAGGAAAAACTATGAACGAACACATTGCCTTATTAATAGTTGATGACGAGCAAATCGTCCGCGACTCACTGACGAAATGGTTTCGCGAAGACGGATACATTGTCGGCGCGGCGGCGAACGCGGCAGAAGCATTGCGCCTGTTGCAGGAACAACGCTGGCACATCATTCTGCTCGATATTAAAATGCCGGGGATGGACGGGATGGAATTGCAACAACGCATTCGGGATATTGACGCTCATGCAATTATTATCTTCATCACCGCGCACGCATCGGTTGATACGGCGGTGCAGGCGCTCAAATCCGGCGCGTTCGATTACATCACCAAACCGATTGACCCCGACCATTTATCGCATCTTGTTGCCAATGCCATCAAACAACGCGCTCTTGCGATGGAAAATCTAAAACTGAAAGAACAAGTGGTTGAGTTCTCCAAGCCGGATGAAATCATCGGCGACTCATCACAGATAAAGAAAGTGTTCGAGATGATTAAAACGGTCGCAGGCACAGATACAACCGTAATGATTCGCGGAGAAAGCGGAACAGGGAAAGAACTGATTGCGCGTGCAATTCATGCCAATAGCCAGCGGAGATATTTTCCCATCGTCACCATCAACTGCGGTGCTTTGCCGGAGGGAGTGTTAGAAAGTGAATTATTCGGACACGAGCGGGGCGCGTTTACCGGCGCGCAATATCGCCGGAAAGGAAAGTTGGAACTTGCTGATGGTGGAACGCTCTTCCTCGATGAAGTAGGTAATATTGATATGAAAACGCAAATGGACTTGCTTCGCGTGATTGAAACAAAACAGTTTACGCGTGTCGGCGGGAACGAAACCATTAAAGTAGATTTCCGGATTATCTGTGCGACGAATAAAGACCTCGAACTTGCAGTGAAACAAGGATCGTTCCGTGAAGATTTTTATTACCGGCTGAATGTCTTTACCGTCAGCATTCCTCCGTTGCGGGAACGGAAGAGCGACATTCCGTTGCTTGTCAATTATTTTGTGAACAAGCACAAGCGCGCGATGGGAAAAGAAATTTCTTCCGTTTCTCCGGAAGCGATGGATATTCTTGTGCAGTATGATTGGCCCGGCAATGTGCGTGAACTGGAGAACGCGATGGAGCGTGCGATGGTCGTCGGCAAATCCTGCACAATCATTCCGGCTGATTTACCATTTCAACTTTCAGAGCGAAACAACGAACCCTCATCCGGCTCGCTCGCAGATATGGAAAAGCGACATATTGCCCGTGTGCTGGAGGAACAACGATGGAATATCACCCATTCGGCAGATGTGTTGCAGATTGACCGCGTCACACTCTATAATAAAATCGCCAAGTACGGCTTCCGGAAACCGTAGTGACTCCAGCAGTTCATATTCTTAATGCTTCCTCACTTCCGCTTGCCGAACTTGAATCTGTCGCAGAAACCATCAGACAACTTCTCAGAATTCCGGTCAGTGTAGAACAACATCGTCTCGAACTTGAACGAGCGTATGATAGTTCGCGGATTCAGTACAATTCTTCCGTGCTTCTTGCACAATTACTTTCAACTCAATCAAACCCAACAACTGGTTTTGCTGGGAGGGAGTTGCACTCCCGACCTGACCGAAAACTCATTGCCATTGTTGATGTTGACCTGTACATTCCTGTTCTTACATTTGTCTTCGGTGAAGCGCAACTTGAAGGAACTGCCGCCATCGTTTCCACGCACAGACTCAGCAATGCGTTTTACGGAGTGGAAGAAAATCGTTCTTTGTTGTTAGAGCGATTAACGAAAGAACTTGTTCACGAACTCGGACACACGTTCGGGTTATTCCACTGCAAGCAATTTGAGTGCGTGATGCGCTCGTCAACCTACGTGGAGGAGATTGATTTGAAGAAGGCGGAGATGTGTAAGAATTGTTCGAGGATTTTGCTGGAGAAACTCCACGACGGATAACCTTGAGAACGTGAGATGTGCGACTCACTTTGCTTTCAATAGTAGTTGTCATTGATGGTTTTATACATCCTGCCGGAAAAAGTGAGTCGCACCTACACCTTTCCATTGCTTTTCACCATAAAGTTTACTACCTTTTTCCATCATTTTAATACATGATGCATTGCTTGCATTGTGTACGGTTCTTTTGGAAATCTTTTAACAACAACTTCAACAGATTCATTTTACAGAAAGGTAAACCAGATGAAACCATTATTTACATTTTTTGTTTTATTCATCATCGTCATTCCATTGCTCCATGCACAGGATACGATGAACGTTCGTGCGGGTTGGAACATCGTTGGCGCAAGATCAACACGGACTATCAGCGAATTTATAAGTGAGCCGCCGGGAATTATTATCTCAAATTACTTTGGTTACTCGTCGGGTTATACGGAAGAGGTCACTCTGATAGGAGGAAAGGGTTATTGGGTGAAAGCAAGCGCGGATGGAATAATCATAGGTGGAGCAACTTCAGATTTTGTGTGTGGAACCTCATCGGTGGAGTACGGAGGTATAAACTACAACACTGCGCAAATAGGAACACAATGCTGGTTCAAAGAAAATTTGAATGTTGGCACAATGATTTATGGAATTATCAATCAAACAAATAACAGCATCATTGAAAAATATTGTTATAACGATAGCATGGAAAATTGTAATACGTATGGAGGATTATATCAATGGAACGAAGCAATGCAGTATTCAACTTCTGCGGGTGTTCAAGGTATTTGTCCTACAGGTTGGCATATACCAACGGATGCAGAACTTCAAACTCTCAATGCGACAGTGAATAATAATGGTAATGCATTAAAAGCAATTGGACAAGGGACGGGAGGTGGAGCCGGTACAAATGCGAGTGGTTTCTCCGCTCTGCTTTCAGGTAGCCGAACCAGCGATGATATCTTCTACAATATAGGATACTTCACGTTCTTTCGGAGTTCCACGGAGTACGATGCGACGGGCGCAAACATCCTGTACCTGTACTACTATGATAGCAATATCACCTTCGACACCAGTGGTAAGGAAAGCGGTTTTAGTGTGCGCTGCATTCAGGATTAGGCTATTTAAACATCCCCCGCTTACGTGGGTCCATTTTTAAAATATTTAACCTTGCGCCTGCCTGCTCTACGAGTTGTAAACCGCAGGCATGGAAGGTTGCTCTGTTAAAATGGTTAGTATCTCAATAACGTACACTCTGAACAATAAGAAAAACCTTTTTGATAGAGACTTCATCCTCGCTGATGCTAAAAAACGAGAGAAGAAATCGGGAAGGAAAATTGTCTCGTTCGCAGTGAAGAAAAAGAAAACTGCATAGAAGGAAAACATGCGACTCACCTGCTCTTCAAGATTCATTGTCCCTCCCGTGTTTGTACGGATTTTATTGATAAGGTGAGTCGCACGTTTTGGGTGCGTGAACTTATTGGCATCCCGGGAGCGAGCGTTGGGCATGACAAGCGCCGCAGGTGTACGCCGGAAGCTGTTGTTGGCATCCCGGGAGAGAGCGTTGGGTATGACAAGTGTCGTCAGCGTACGCCGGAAGCCGTTGTTGGGACTAACAGGTGTCGTTGTTGGTGCGCCGGAAGGGATTGTTGGGCACGAAAAGTGTCGTCGGCGTACACCGGAGGCAGTAGTCGGGGCTAACAAGTATGGTTGTTGGTGCGCCGGAAGCGATGGTTGGACCCAACCGAGGCATCCGGCGGGTGAGGAAATGACAAATACAGACTATTTTAAGAGTTTTACATGTCCGGACCTTGATGCCAACGGAAATAATTTCGATTCTGATTTGTTTTCGATAATAAAATTTCAAAAACTTATTTTTCACACACGCTGTTCAGCATGGGGAAAAGAAGAGAACGGTTCTGGCTTCAGCCGGGAACTCTTCATGTAAGAGCCGCTGACTTTATGTCTGCGTTTTCGATTTGGAAACGCAACCGTAAAGGTTGCGCCTACAGTAAAATGTAACTTTTGAGATATCCTCTAATTCATGAAGCTCTATTTTGTAGAATGAACCCAAAAATATTTTTCCTTTTTATAGTTTATAGTTGTTGTTCCTCGTTTCTGTTTTCTCAACAGATTGATATTACTGTCGTGAACTTGAAAAGCGAACGAGCAGTGTTATCCTCGCTCTCCGGCGAAACAATAACACAAATTGATTCTATTACTTCATTAGGGAATGGCAGATTTCTCTTCTCGTTAAAACCTGTCAGGTCGAAAGACCTGACAGCACACGCTAACAGTCATCCCGTTTTTTATCGTTTGTCATTTGATAACAACAGATGGATTGATTTCATCAATGATAATGAAGATGTTACCATCATAACTGACGCGGAGAACATTCTTGATAGCATGAAAGTACTTTCCTCGGAGAGCAACCGGTTGTATTATTCATTTCAAAAGTTGAATAAACAGTACAAGACGAAATCAGAATTGCTTCAACTTGTCTTGGCTCGCTATCCGAAAGAAGATTCATATTACAAAACAACTCAAGTCACATTCCTGAAACTGCAATAAGAGTATTCGGAATTTATCAACTCAGCCCAGCGTAATCCGGATTCATTTACTGCGCGGTACATTTATTCTGCTCAAGCATCTGTTGTAGATTTCAATGCACCGCCCGATAAACAACTTGCGTATTTGAAAGCCCACGCTCTGGAGAAAGTCAATTTCAATGACGAAGACTTAGTGAACTCGGATGTTTTTACCAACAAGGCAATTGAATACCTCATGTATTACAGAAACCCGCAATTACCAAAAGAGATACTTGAGAAAGAATTTAATGTAGCGGTGGATACAATCCTTAATAAAGCAAAAGTCAATCAGGTTGTCTATCGGCATCTTACAAAATATCTGATTGATGGGTTCAAGAAATTCGGGTTTGAGAAATGCATCAATTACATTCTTGATAATTATGTCATCAAAGATGATTTGTGTCTTGATGAACAATCAGGCAGTTCCATTCAACGAATGATTGAGCAAAAGAAAAATCTTCCCATCGGTTCTCTCGTACCAAACATCACGCTTCCTGATTCTTCGGGCAATATTATCTCTCTTATGTCTTTGAACGCGGAGAAGATATTGATACTCTTCTATTCAAGTTCTTGTCCGCATTGCAGGACAATGATTCAAACGTTACGTGAATTTTATTCAAACAAGAAACAGAATGGTTTTGAAGTTCTTGCAATCTCGTTAGATGAAAATAAAAACGATTGGCTCAATTTCATTAGAACGAACAATCTCCGTTGGGTAAATGTGAACGACTCCAAAGGATGGTCAGGCGATGCGGCTTCTGACTATTTTATCTATGCTACTCCAACGATGTTCTTGGTGGATAAGGAGAAGAAAATCATTGCAATGCCAATGACCACCGAGGAAGTACAAAAATTGTTTTGATAGAAAAATGTGCGACTCACTTTTCTAAAACAGTAAACAAAAATTTATGTGCCTGCGAATCCTAAAAATGAAAGTGAGTCGTACTTTCATTTTTCTCCTTACTCTCATTCCTGCAATAAATGAATCCTTGAATTTCATCCTTGAGAAGTTCGATGTCAATTTCAATAAGAACAATCTGTATGAAACTGTTTTTCCGAAAAATCATGGAATGATTCTTGCCAATTAACCTACCGAATTACGGACAATTCTCACTTGTTTCCGTTTCAACACTCTCTAACAATCATCAAACAGAATAAAGAAGAAGAAAGGTACATCGAACAATGTCTGCTCAGACAGGAAAAGATTTGAAGAACCAAAAACGCTCTATGGTAACGATTGACGGGAACGAAGCCGCCGCGTATGTCGCACATAAACTGAACGAAGTCATCGCAATTTATCCTATCACGCCCTCCTCGCCGATGGGCGAATGGTCGGATGAGTGGTCGGCGCTGGGAAAGAAAAATTTATGGGGAACCGTTCCGTCGGTTGTTGAAATGCAAAGCGAAGGGGGAGCGGCTGGCGCAGTGCATGGCGCGTTACAGGCAGGAGCGCTTTCCACAACGTTCACTTCTGCACAAGGATTGTTGCTGATGATTCCGAACATGTACAAAATCGCAGGCGAATTGACCGCGACCGTGTTTCATGTTGCGGCGCGAACGGTAGCAACCCATGCGCTTTCAATTTTCGGTGACCATAGCGACGTGATGGCAATTCGTCAAACCGGATGGGGAATGTTGTCTTCAAATTCTGTGCAGGAAGTAATGGATATGGCGTTGATTGCACAAGCCGCATCGCTCGAATCCCGCGTTCCGTTTGTTCACTTCTTCGATGGATTCAGAACATCTCACGAAGTAATGAAAATCGAACAACTGAATGAAGATGATTTGCGCGCACTTATCAATGATGACCTCGTGCGACAACATCGTTCCCGTGCGCTTACGCCGGAACATCCTGTCATGCGCGGCTCGGCGCAAAATCCTGATGTATTTTTTCAGGCACGCGAGACGGCGAATCCTTTTTACGAAGCATGCCCGGCAATTGTCCAAAAAGCGATGGATAAATTTTATGAACAGGTTGGAAGAAAGTACGAACTGTTCGAGTATGTCGGTTCTCCGAATGCGGAGCGAATTGTCATCATGATGGGTTCGGGCGCAGAAGCGGCACAGGAAGCAGTTGAATACATGAACGAACGTGGAGAAAATGTTGGCTTGTTGAAAGTTCGTCTCTATCGTCCGTTTGATATTCAAGGTTTCATAAAGGCAATTCCATCAAGCGTTACATCCATTGCTGTGCTTGACAGAACAAAAGAACCGGGCGCTACGGGTGAGCCGTTGTATCAGGATGTAATTACTGCGTTGCATGAGGGATGGTCTCTTTCGAGCAAGGGAGCGGAGGGGCAAGGGCGCGCGGGAGAAAATAATTATTCACCCCAGCACCCCAGCACCCACGCACCCTTGCCGAAAGTAATTGGCGGTCGGTATGGACTTTCCTCGAAGGAATTCACTCCGACGATGGTGAAGTCTGTGTTCGATGAATTGAGCAAGAAAACTCCGAAAAATCACTTCACTATTGGAATCAAAGATGATGTCGGGAATACAAGTCTCGACTACGACACTGAATTTACAACGGAAGGAAAAGAAGTTGTCCGTGCAATGTTCTATGGACTCGGCGCAGATGGAACGGTGAGCGCGAACAAGAACTCCATCAAAATCATCGGTGAAGATACTGATTTCTTCGCGCAAGGATATTTTGTTTATGACTCGAAGAAATCCGGTTCGACAACAACATCGCATTTACGCTTTGGTCCGAAACCGATTCATTCAAGTTATTTGATTGACAGAGCGAGTTTCATTGCATGTCATCAATGGTTCTTCCTTGAAAAGTATGATGTACTGCAAACGGCAATCGAAGGCGGAACGTTCTTGCTTAATAGTATTTATGGAACGGATGAAGTCTGGAATCAACTTCCGAAGCACATTCAGAAAGAAATCATTAAAAAGAAATTGAAGTTGTTTGTGATTGATGCGTACAAAGTTGCCCGGCAAACCGGAATGGGCGGACGCATCAATACGATAATGCAAACCTGTTTCTTTGCAATCTCCGGTGTTCTGCCGCGTGAAGAAGCAATTGAAGCAATCAAACACTCTGTTGAAAAAACGTATGGAAAAAAGGGGGAAGATATCGTCAGGCAAAACTTCAAAGCGATTGATGAGACGCTTGCCAACCTGTTCGAGGTGAACGTGCCGGATACAATCACAAGTACTATCGAAATGCCTCCGGTTGTTTCTCCGAACGCGCCTGAGTATGTTCGTACTGTAACGGCAGAAATAATTGCCGGCTACGGCGACCGGCTTCCGGTCAGTGCAATGCCTGTTGACGGAACGTTCCCGACTGCCACAGCAAAATGGGAAAAAAGAAATATCGCACAGGAAGTTCCTGTGTGGGAACCGGAGATTTGTATTCAGTGTAACAAGTGCGTGTTGGTGTGTCCGCACGCGACCATTCGGGCGAAAGTGTATGAGCCGTCTCAACTTGCAGGCGCGCCGAATACCTTCAAGGCAATGGATTTCAAAGGGAATGAATACAAGGGTTGGAAATATACGATTCAGGTAGGCGTGGAAGATTGCACCGGATGCGCGCTCTGCGTTGATGTTTGTCCTGCAAAGAGCAAGACCGAAACGAAAGTAAAAGCAATCAACATGAAAACACAGTTGCCGTTGCGCGAACCGGAACGTGCGAATTATGATTTCTTCCTGAACCTACCCGAAGTTGATAGACGAACCGTAAAACTCGATACGATTAAAGGTTCACAATTCCTCGAACCGTTGTTTGAATATTCCGGCGCGTGTTCGGGGTGCGGTGAAACTCCTTACGTCAAGTTAGTAAGCCAAATGTTTGGTGACAGAATGATCGTTGCCAATGCGACGGGGTGTTCTTCCATCTATGGAGGAAATCTTCCGACAACGCCATGGACGGTGAACAACGATGGGCGCGGTCCCGCATGGTCGAATTCGTTGTTTGAAGATAATGCCGAGTTCGGACTTGGAATGCGAATGACGGTTGATAAGCATAACGAAATGGCGCGGGAACTTGTAGAAAAACTTTCTCCTTCGCTCGGCGATGAA
>JACPVN010000388.1 GCA_016191715.1 Ignavibacteriota bacterium
GCCCGCCCCGGGCGGAACCCCCGAGCGGGAAGGACTCGATGTCGAGGCCTGACGACAGCCGCCGCGTCGCCGTCGCGCTCGGGTACGACGTGGAGAGGATGTCGGCGCCCACCCTCCTGGCGAAGGGGTTCGGCGATGTCGCGCGCCGGTTGCATGTTTCCCATCCGGTCAATGACGAGCGTGCGCGGAATGCTTGATGTTTTGTAATTCTTCATCTCAACAACATCGTACCCTTTCGAGCGAAGAAAGTTCGTGAAGCGCGAAGCGACACCCTTCTCTCCACATCCGTTCAGTACATCAATCTGGAGAACTTCTGTTGGTCGCGGCGGTTCCTTTTTTTGTTCGATTACCTGTGCGGGTTGTTTCGGCGGAAAATATCGGTCGAAAAATTTATGACCGAAATATCCGGTCGCAACAAGCAGAACGGCGATAACAATATTCAGCAGAAAGAGTAACATCTTTTTGCCCGAAGTATTTGCGGGCGCAGATGGTTGCTCTGTTGGAATCTCAGTGTGTGTGTCCATGAAGAAATCAAAAAGCGAAACGGGAATAAAAAACCGAGTCGTTCACAATTCGGGAACAACCCGGCAAGAAAGGTCTGCGACCCCATAGGGAATCTAAAAAAATCAGCAAGCCCCGGTGTAGCAACGTGTGTTAGTCGTCTCCTAAAAATCGTGAGTAGGGAGAATACGGATACGCGCCCCAGTAGTTCATCGGGAGTTCGCGATACTGAAGTTGAAGATAAAAATTTTCCGACGGGCGATAGTTCAACTCGGCGCGGCTGAGAAAAATTTTGTTGAGATTGCTTTGCGAGAACGAGCCGCCGTTTCCGAACGGCGAACCTTGCAATGTAATATCTGCCCGTAAATTCAAATCGCTGTTGATTTTATACATCATGCTGTTTGTGTAGGATGCAAGTGAAAGACTTGTTCCGCCGAACGACATATAATTGAGCGAGACATTGTGCCGCATCAGGAAATTCTCCGGATTCAGTAATCCAAGAAAACTGTTGATGCTCGACGGATGCACAAGCGACTGCGAAACACTCTGCTCCGCGTTCGACCGGAACTGCGCCGACGAAACTGCCGTGCAAAACGCCGCAAGAATGATGAAAAAGAGGAATTGTTTCATTGCTAAACTTCTAAAACCGGTATAAGTATAGTGAAAATGGAGTTGATAGTCAAACAATTGAATTGAAAGGTAGAGTTCCCAAAACGACTAATGTTTAAGAGTTTTTCTTTTCCCCTTTCTCGAATAATCCACAACGGCAAGAATATCTTCAAGAGTAATTTCATATTCTTTCATCACTGCTTCATAGGTCATTCCACCAGCAAGTTTTCCGACGATGAGGTCAACGGGAACACGTGTCCCAGCTATAACAGGTTTACCGAATCGCATGTTCTTGTCAATGGTTATTCGATGTGCGATTTGCATAATAGTACTTGTGTTTATTATTTAAGTCTGAAATGTTAGTTGCTTCACAAATGTAAAACAATTCATCTCAATATTCAAGCGGATAATCTTGCCCCCAACGTCTGCTTTGCATTTTCCAACTGATTCGGGTCGTTGATGCCGAGAATCTCCCGTGCATCAATCGCTTTGACGGCGGCAACGTGCTGTTGATTGTTCCGGAAACGCTCGAACACATCGGTCAGGTAATACTCGCTCTGCGCGTTGTTCGGCGTGATGAGTGCGAGCGTCTCGAACAACTTCTGTTTATTGAAAACATAAATTCCCGAATTGATTTCCTTGATGCGAAGTTCTTTCTTTGCCGCGTCTTTCTGTTCAACTATTTTCATAACGCTTTCATCTTTGTTCCGTATGATTCTGCCGTAGCCGGTCGGGTCATCTAGTTCTGCCGTGAGTATCGTAGCATCGGCTTCGCTTGTTTGATGAAAGCCGACAAGCGCTTTCACCGTTTGCTCTGTCAGCAAGGGGACATCGCCCGACAAGACAAGAACATCTCCATCAAAATTTTGCAACGCTTCTTTTGATTGAAGCACTGCGTGTCCCGTTCCCAACTGTTCGCGCTGTTCAACAAATTCAACATTCGGAAACAATGGCGCTACATAATCTATGACGCTCTGCTTCTGCCATCCGACAATCAATAACACGCGTTTGGGTTGAAGTTTGAGCGCGATGCTGAGAACGTACTCAATCATAGGCTTACCATTTAACTCGCACATGACTTTTGCAATGTCGGGATTGTTCATCCGTTTCCCTTTTCCTGCGGCGAGAATAACAACGGCTAACGGCGGCGTGCGAACAAGTTCGATGGGCATGGGAAAACCTTTCGTTGGTTATGAAATACGTGTGGCAATATTTCTAAAAAAGTCATTGCGAGAAATCCGCCGTAGGCGGATGACGAAGTCCCAAAGGGATGGTGCAAACACTCACAATCCCATGACATATGCGATGAAACTCAATTCGGGGGGATTGCTTCGCCATGCTAAAGCATGACTCGCAATGACGTTTCGGCAACACACTCACGATATACGAACGATTGTGTTATCAATCAGTCTCGTTTTGCCGAAATGAACAGCAAGCGAGATGAGCGCGGTTGTTCCGCTTGAAAGAAATTCAATTTCATGTAACATTGAAGCATCGGCGATAGAAACATAATCAATTACCGCGAGCGGTTGTGAATAGAGAAGTTTTGTGACCGCTTCTTTTATGATTTGAGAGTTTCGTTCACCTTCGACAATCATCTTCTCAGCCATTAATAATGATTGAGAAAGGAGAACGCTTTGCTTTCTCTCTTCAGGGTTCAGATAGACATTACGCGAACTCATCGCTAAACCATCCGGCTCACGAACAATTGGCGCGATATTCAATTCAATATTGAAATTCAAATCGCGAACCATCTGTTGAATAAGCAATGCCTGCTGTGCATCTTTCTGTCCGAACACAGCAACGTGTGGTTTGGTGATGTTGAAAAGTTTTGCCACCACCGTTGTTACGCCGCGAAAATGTCCCGGGCGGATTTTTCCCTCCAACACTTCCGCCAGCGATTCCGTCTGAACATACGTCAGATGATTCGAGGAATACATTTCATTCTGTTCGGGGATAAAAAGATAATCCGTTCCCGCTTCTTCCGCCAATCGCGAATCACGTTCGATATCGCGCGGGTAACGGGTAAAATCTTCGTGCGGCGCGAACTGCAACGGATTGACAAAAATAGTCGTGATGACAACATCCGCATGTTGCGTTGCGATGCGGATGAGCGAGAGATGTCCTGCGTGAAGATAGCCCATAGTCGGAACAACACCGATGCGTTTTCCTTGCAGGCGAACCGAATCCGCCGTTCGCTGCATTTCAAGAACGGAAGATATCGTGGTCATCGCAAGTTCACTTTTGCTTCGAGCGAGAATTGAATTCCCTGCGCGGGATACCAATACCACCAATCATACTTTGTATCAAGCAGATTGTTTACACTGAGCGAGAGAGTAGTACGAGGAACAAATGTTGTTGAAGCGCCTATGCCGAGCAGAAGCGCTCCGTCGAGTTGGCGCGTTGCCGCGCTGTCTGCATTTCTGATGCTTTGATAATCAAGCGAAGCCCACAGAGTAAACTGTTGCTTCAAATCGTATTCGCCTTTTGCCTGAAATTTGACAAGAGGAATCATCGGAAGTTGTTCGCTCGAACCGCTTTCAAATGTCGGCTGAACTATTCCGGAAGCATGCAACCTGAAATCTTCCGATGGTTTCAACTGCCCGCTCAATTCAAACTTCGTTTGTGTTGCTTCAACAAAGTCGAGCCAAATTCTTCCGCTATCGGCAAGTGTGATTGCCTTGTTGGATGTCTGTGTGAACGAAAGGCTTGCTTCAATTGAGTACGCGTCATGTGAGGTGGAAAATGTCGCTCCGATGTTGATGGGAGAACGTTCCGGCTGTACGTTCATCTCGCGAACAAGATAGGGGTTGATGCGAATGTGTTCATCAAATGAAGACAATGATATTTCCGGTTTCCACCAAAGACGAAGTTGTCGTTGTTGGTTGATGTTCCATTCAAGATTTGCCGTTGGAATGAACAGACTTCTGCTTGTGCCGAGAATATCGGAACCATCGGCAAAGATAACTCCCAGCGTTGTCATCCATGAAGAGGAAATATTCCATCGAACAGAACTTGCAACATTAAACTGTGTAACCGATTGCGTCGGCATTGAATAATCAAGCGAGATACTGCTGAACGACAAATCATTCGTCCATCGAA
>JACPVN010000408.1 GCA_016191715.1 Ignavibacteriota bacterium
ATATCGTGTGAGCGAGTTCTTGTTTTTTTCAGTCGGGATTCGTTATTTTAGCCAGTCGCGTTTTGCTTATTCAGGCACAGAGAAAAAACAAGATTATTTTCTTCGCAGTGTCGGACCAACAACGGCTATTGATTGGTCAATCGGTACCCGAACTCGGTTGCAAGTAAAAGGTTGGTATGAACTTCTCAGCCAAACCGGACAGCAACGAACCAGAAATGCAAACATGACAATGGAATGTTTTTTACAATTGTAATATGCCACAAACCCCACAACGACATTTTGTTCTCCTCTTGAAGTCGCAACCACAGCAAGTTGCGAAAGTTGAACCGTTTCTCCGGCGCATCAATCGTCTTGCACGGCTGAACAAAGAACAATTCAACAAGTTATTAGTTGTTACAACGGAAGCCGTGAACAACGGCATCCTTCACGGCAACAAACAAGATCCGGAGAAACATGTCACGCTCACTTGCGATGTCGAAAATGAGAATCTTATCATTTGCATTCATGATGAAGGAACCGGCTTCGATGCGGAAAATCTGCCCGACCCGCTCGCTCAGGAAAACCTGTTCCGGGAACATGGACGTGGCGTCTTCCTTATGCGCTCTATGATGGACAGTGTTACGTTCGAACGGAACGATGAAGGTGCAAATGTGGTGATGACTCTCCGCCTTGGATAAGCCACCCGCGGCTTATTCATCCCAACACTTTCCTCACTTTTTTTGAAACTACCGCTAGTGGGGTACTACTGCTTTCCCCAAAATGCTAAATTAGCAACGTCAATAATTTTTTTTTATCAATTTTCGGGGTTTCAATGAAATATTTTTACAGTCTCAGTATCATCCTGTGGATGGTTTCATCAACGATGTTCTCTCAATCATTCTGGCAGAGGGTAAACAGCATCTCTGCCGCAAATTGGGTCCAAAGTCTGTCAGTGGATTCAACAAACGGAAATCTTTATGCTGTCACGCCAAATGGTGGAGGTATTTTCAAGTCAACCAATAATGGTGATTCATGGATGATGATAAGCAATGGTGTTCACGCGAATGCAAGCATTGGCATTCTTGCAATTGCATCCAACGGCACGTTGTATGTAACTTTGGACAAACTTTATCATTCAACCGACGGAGGTTCATCGTGGTCTGAGTTATCAAACAGTCCGGGAGGAGAAAAAACAGTTCTTGTTGCATCGAACGGAACATTGTACGTTGGTACTGCTCAGGCAGGCATCCATCGTTCAACAGATGCCGGAACTTCTTGGACACAAATCAACACCGGATTACCATTCACTGAGTTTGCAGGTTTTACATTTATCGAGGAATAAAAAGTAACGCTATGGCATAGGATGGCTCACTTCTCTGTACCGTGCACGAAGGAAGTGCAACGACAGAACAAGGAGTTTATCGTTCAACGGATGACGGCGCAAACTGGACCGGTTCGTACAACACAGGTATCTGGCGCTCGACCAATAATGGTGCAAACCGGACAAGTTCCGGCACATCGCAAACCGGCGCAGTAACAATCTTCGGCGCAGTTCAGCATCCGGGCGGAACAATATACATGAATACTTTGCTGTCTTGTCTTCGTTCGACAGATGATGGTGCTGCATGGAGCAGTGTCAGCCTCGGATGGTTCGAGCAATTGTGGGTAATGAAAATTTCCGGCAACACGCTTCTCTTCGGAACACCGGCAGGGTTATACAAATCAACCGATAATGGCGGCACATGGAGAAATCATAAAGATGGTTTGATGTGGACACAAATTGGTTACCTTGCTACCGATCCGAGTGGATATATTTATGCGGGAACATCGTCAGGATTATATAAGAGTGATCAACCGATTATCAATGCGGTGAGCGAAATTGATGGAGAGATTCCAACAACATTTTCATTGGAACAAAATTATCCTAATCCGTTCAACCCCACTACAAATTTCGGATTTCAGATTACCAATTTCGGATTGGTGACATTGAAAATTATTGATGTTCTCGGAAGAGAAGTTGCAACGTTGGTAAATGAAGAACTTTATCCGGGAACATATCAAACCGCTTGGAACGCCAAAGGGCAAGCAAGCGGTATGTATTTCTATCGCCTGAACACCGGAGATTTTTCAGAGACGAAGCAGATGCTGATAATGATATAGTTATTAAGTTAATTCGTTAAATGATGGTTCATTAGCAGTTAGTTATATTTCAGGGGAAAATATTCGGAAACTCCGGATGTTCTCCCCCTGCTTTTGCGATGAATAAACATCTAACTTCCCATACATCACATTTCAAACCTCAAACCGGTTCACCACGAATACCGAATCGTGTACGTGACCACTTTCTCTCCATCCTTTGCAATCTTCACCGGAAACTTGAGCGTGGATTGGTCAACCTTCTGCCACTCGGTGTTGCTCTTGGTGATTTCCCAATCGCTCCAACGCCACGGATGCTCGTAGATGAGAACTTCTGCCGCTTCGTTTTTATGGTTACGTACTTTTAATTCAATCGTTTCTTCCACCACGCGTCCACTACTGAACGATTTGAAATCTTTCTGCACGCGCTCACCAACAATATCAAACGCGTTGCCCAAGTAAAGGCGAAGTTCTTCATCTTTTGGTGTGTGGTCAATCTCGTCTTCACCGATGAATTGTTCTTTCCCGTCATCATCCCGTTTATACACACGGACTTTTCCTTTTGGAAGTGCAATGCCAAGTCCGGACTCCTTTTCATTTTTGAATGTGACAAACACACCAACTTTCGGATTCGATTGCTGACCAAAACTTCCCTGCGAACGGTACGAGTGATTGTTCCGGTACCATCGCCACTCGTTCGCCATCCCATCATAGATGAACACTTTCTTGCTTGCTACATTTTTTCCCGATGTCAGTTCGATCTGTTTTGTCTCATTGTCTTTCAAATCTGTTTTTCGTTGAAGCGAATAAAGTTTGTATTCAAACAAATCTGTTTGCTTGAATTGCGGCTCAGCGGCATCCATTGTTTTCATCGCCATCATCCCTCGCATCTCCGGTTCAAACTGTTGCCGAACGATGTTGACATCGCCTGCAACCAATTTCAATCCTGCATCTTTGAATGTTGTTCCCGAATTATTTGTGAGTGTCACCCAACCTGTCATATCAAGTTTTGTGTCTACTTTATTCAATAACACAACGTAGTTGCATGACCACGAAAGTTGTCCCGCCAAGTAACTGATTTCGGTTTTGTGTTCGCCTTCTTTTGTATTCGAAACAAGCCACTCAAGTTGCGGTCGGAGAATCAAACCCTCAGGCAGAGACGGAAGTACTAACCGCCCGGCGGGACTGATTTCAATTTTCTCTTTCACTTCAGCCACGAGCGGATGGATGGAAAGGATTGTTCCTTCAACGGTAAATTCTTTTTTCGTTAATTCATCAAGCCGGACAAATTCTACCTTCTTGCCGATATATTTTTCCATCAATTTATTTTGATTGACCAAATCGTATTGGTAATTCTGCTCAAGAACTTTGACGGCATCAGGCGCTGTCATACTCAGGAAATGAACCGATGTTCCATCAATCGTCTGAGGAATATCAGGAACAACAACTCGACTTGTTCCCTTTGCAAGTTTCATTGTCCGTTCTTCACGGATGAGCGAGAGATTTTGGTTGTAAATCGTCAGGTCAACGGAAGTCCGCTCTGCCGATTTGGATTGAGCAAAAACGAACGATGTTGAGAAAACGAATAGAATTGTTAAAATCATGAAGTATTTCATAAATCACCTTGTTTTTGTTTGTAACATGAGTTTGTACCAACGGAAAGTACAAAATGTTCCATAATAATTCACCACGCCTGCCTGCCGCAGGCAGGGATTACACGGATGCGACTGATTTACACAGAGATAATCCGTGTTGCATCTGCGGCTTTTTCAGTGAATATCCGCGGTTAATTTTTCCTGCTCTTTGTATTGAAGTTGATACAACTTGAAATAAATCCCGCCAAGCGCAAGCAACTCCTGATGCGTCCCCATCTCACGAATTTCACC
>JACPVN010000409.1 GCA_016191715.1 Ignavibacteriota bacterium
CACACATAAAAATCCTCTAACACGTTCTCTTGCTTGAACTTATATCCATTCTCTACTCGCTTTTTACCCACACTATTACGCGATGACCCATAATTTTTAAATGAAAACAATTGTAGCCGCAACCTTCATGGTTGCGGAAATAACAAAACAAATGATACCACGACATCAAAACCGCAGGCGTAAAGCCTGCGGCTACAAGTACGATAATAATTTTATGGATACAAAAATAGTAAGAGAACAACACCATCGTTTAGATCCCGAATGTTATCGGGGGATGCTGGTTGTACATTTTACCGCCTGCATTCTACACAGGAAGTCGTTCTTTGTTAATGGTGCTGTATTTACAAAAGCAGAAGAAATTCTCATCAAACAATTACGTCGCTTTCACGTTGATGCGGAAGTTTACCTCTTCATGCCCGACCATTGTCACATCCTACTCCGAGGGAATGAAGATACGTCCGATGTTCTGGAATGTATGAATATGTTCAAACAGCATACGGGGTTTTGGTTGTATAAGGAATACTCTGAAATTCATTGGCAAAAAGATTTTTATGACCATATCCTTCGTTCCGAAGAAGATGTGAGAACGGTGACATTATACATTTTGAATAATCCCGTCCGGAAAGAATTGGTAGGACATTGGAAAGAGTATCCATTCAAAGGTTCATCCGTTCATAATTTAGAAGAATGGGATTAACAAATATTACAGCAAACAATGCCGTAACCGCAACCTTCATGGTTGTGGACAACATAACCGCAACAATAACAACCGCAGGCATAAAGCCTGCGGCTACAAATCAATTGTTGAAAACAATTGTAACCGCAACCTTTACGGTTGCGGAAATGACAAAATAATTTATAGGAAAAATTATGACAGATAAACAACACTCAAAAATATTAATCGTAGATGATGAAATATCAAACGTTCAACTCTTAGAAAGTATGATGATGAAAGAGGGTTATACTTCTTACAAAAGTCTGACAGACCCGCGTCTTGTCATTCCAACATACAGGGAATGGCAACCGGATTTACTCCTCCTCGACATCATGATGCCGCACATGGATGGCTTCGCCGTCATGGACGCGTTGAAAGAAGTTGTGCCTGTTGATGACTTTTTCCCTGTCATTGTCTTGACTGCCGATATGAATGTGCAAACAAAGAAACGAAGTCTCACAAACGGAGCGATGGATTTCATCACGAAACCATTTGATGTATTAGAAGTCTTACTCCGCATCAATAATCTTCTTCACGCACGGTCATTACATCATCAGTTGCAAAATCAAAATATCATTCTGGAAGAAAAAGTCCGTGAACGCACTGCCGAATTAATCGAGACTAAAGAACGGTTTTCTCATATCATCAACAGTCTCGGTGAAGGTTTGGTAGTAAGCGACCTCGACGACAATATTATCGAAGTCAACCCGACGCTGTTGAAAATGTCCGGGTACACACGGGAAGAATTACTCGGACAAACAGCATACAAACTTTTTATGTATCCTGAAGACCACCACCCAATGCGTGAACGATTACAGAAACGTGCAAACGGTATTATCGAACATTATGAAGTACGAATGAAACGAAAAGACGGGAGTGACTGCTGGGTCCGCATCATCGGTTCTCCATTATACGATGCCCTTGGAAGAATCGTCGGGACTGTTGGCGCGAATTTCGATATGACGGAAATGAAACGGCTGGAGGAAGAACAATTGAAGGTTGCACAACGAAACCAAATGTTGGTCCAAGCCCTTGGAGAGATTGTGTATGAGTGGAAGCCACTCGAAGACACCGTACGATGGGATGGGGACTACACAAAAATATTAGGATATACAAGTGAAGAGTTAGGGAACAATACAAGTTCATGGGAAAGTAAAATTCATCCTGATGATAAGGAGAAAGTTTCGACATTAGTTGAAGATGCCGTGAAACAACAACGGATATTTCATGCAGAATACCGGTTCTTACATAAGAATGGAACGTATCGTTGGATGCTCGACCGTGCTGTTCACTCCGTCAATTCTGAGGGAAAACTCGAACGAATGATTGGTGTCTTCAGCGATATTACCGAACAAAAAATTAAGGAAACACAGATGCTTCGTTCCCAGCGGATGGATAGTATCGGCACACTCGCAAGCGGGATTGCTCACGACCTCAATAATATCCTCTCCCCCATAATGCTTTCATTCGAAATTCTCAAAAGAAAGTTCCCGGATGAGCAAAGCCAAAACATGCTTCAAATGATTCACTCCAATGCTAAGCGGGGCGCCGACCTCATCAAACAGGTACTATCATTCGCTCGTGGAGTTGAGGGGGAGCATACCATAATTCAGGTTCGGCATTTGATTGATGAAATTGGAAAAATCATAAAAGAGACATTTCCAAAATCAATACACTTCAAGACCGATGTTCCCAAGAACCTCCCGACAGTATCAGCGGATGCAACACAAATTCATCAGGTATTAATGAACCTGTCTGTAAACGCGAGAGATGCTATGCCGAACGGTGGAATATTAGAA
>JACPVN010000410.1 GCA_016191715.1 Ignavibacteriota bacterium
AACCTGATAGACAATTTGATTTTGTAGGTGCAGGAGTTCTTCTTTTGGCATCTTGTACCGTTCTGACCAGACTACTACATCTTCATGCGGATTCACTAATCGTGTAACAACTGAAATATCTCCGCCTTCCTGCCTGACATTTCCGGTTATCAGTAGTCCGACACCAAGGTCCTTCGCTATATCCTTCTCTTTATAATTTTTTCCGCGATAAAAATAGGATGAACTTCGGGATGTCACTTTCACATTCGCGAACTCAGAAAGTCGTTCAATCAGTTCGTCTGTTATACCATCGGCAATATACTCGTTTGCTTCTTCCCCGATATTTTCAAACGGAAGGACAGCAAGTGAATTTGAAGGAGGCAACGGAGGCGGAGCAAAGAAATAGTAAACGAGGAAACCAACAAGGAGAACTCCAACAAGGTATCGTTGTACCTGTTTTCTTTGTAGAAGTGTAACGGTAACATAGAGTTGAGTTGCAAATTTACTTTTTGTCTTTTCTTCGGGGATAATTATTACTTGATAGATCTTTACCGATTCACTGATGTTTTTGAGTTGAGGAGAACCGAGGTAGATAACCCGGATATCAAGTTTTTTCTTCACCTGGTCATAGACACTGCTGGAAATATTTAGTCCACCGGGTTGGGCTAACGATTGGATTCTAGAAGCGATATTGACTCCATCGCCGAATACATCATTTTCTTTGATAACAACATCTCCAAGATGAATTCCGATGCGAACTTTAACCGCGCCAAGTTCTAATCCTTGCTTTGCTGAAGATAGAAAAGTTTGTTGAACTTCCATCGCACAAGAAACGGCAGAGACAGCGCTCTCGAACATCACTAAATACGCATCTCCGACAGTTTTGACAACAGAACCTCCGTGTCGTTGCACGCAATCCGACATAATGCTATTATGCGCTTCTAACAGTTGTAAGGTCTTGGTCTCATTCGCCTCCATCATTTTCGAAAATCCTTTGATGTCGGTGAACATGATGACGACTAACTTACGATGTGCTTCCAATGAAGCATCAAATTCTGTAGAGTGCGGATTCATAGAGCGGTGTCATTGTAAGCAATTCTCGAATCATTTTCAAAATCGGGCTGAAGATATTTGCAGGGTCATATTGACTTACGGAGGAACAAAAGAATAGATTGAATATCTTCCGGCAGTTCAGATTCAAACTGCAAAGTTTCTTTTGACGTAGGATGAATGAAGGAAATTTTCTTAGCGTGCAACGCCTGTCTCGGAAGGAGTTCTAATAATTGATGTACTTCTTGTTTCCGTTTGGTATCGGTATCGCCGAAAGAGATTTTTCTTCCGCCATACGTCGGATCGCCGAAAACGGGATGGCCGATATGATGCATGTGCACACGGATTTGGTGCGTTCTTCCTGTCCGGAGTTTGCATTGAATGAGCGAAAGGTAGCCGAATTCTTCCATGACTTTGTACTCGGTAATTGCCTCTTTGCCATTTTCGGTAACTGCAATTTTTTTCCTGTCTGATTTACTTCTGCCAAGCGATGCTTCGACAATTCCGGTAATGTCAGAGTGTGTTCGTTTTCTTGCATTACTTTTTGAAAACAATCCCCACACGATTGACCAATATTCCCGATGGATTGTTTTGTTCAGAAACTGACGAGCAAGTTTTGCATGTGCGACATCGTTCTTTGCTACCAGCATCAAACCGGAAGTATCTTTATCAAGACGATGGACGATGCCCGGACGAGTTGGGTCGTTAAGAGTGGATAAATTGTTCTTGTAGTGGAAGAGCAAAGCGTTCACAAGTGTCCCCGAATAATTTCCATATGCAGGATGAACAACCATTCCTGCCGGTTTATTCACCACGAGCAGTTCATCATCTTCAAACAAAATATCAAGAGGAATATTTTCAGGAAGGACATCCGGCGCAGGAGGGGAAGGAAGTTGAAACGTAATTTTCTCTCCTGTAGAAATTTTATGGCTTGATTTGACGGTCTCATTATTGACTTTGACCAAACCCTCTTTGATTGCTTGTTGAACTTTCGAGCGTGTTGCGTTCTCGACATGGTTGGTGAGAAAAACATCAAGTCGCTCCCGCTTCCTCACGTCGGGAACGATGATTTCAACATTTTTCATACGTGAGTCTTACAATTGAGGCGCTTGTGAACTTTCAGGAAGCGAAGTTGTATTTGATGTCGGGATCGAAGTATTCGTTTCAGGAGTAATGGAGTTTTGGAGTATTGGAGTTTCCTGCTTCAATGTTTTTTGGGCGAAGAGCAGCAATACAACGCCACATGTTACAGAGGCATCGGCAACATTAAACACGGGCCAACGATTGAGGTGATAACCGAAGAGATTGATGTTGAAGAAATCAGCATCAATAAAATCTACAACACGACCATAAAAGAGAGGCGCTTCATCAAAGATGACTCCGTAGAATACCCGGTCTATCAGGTTGCCGACTGCGCCACCTAAAATCATCGCAAGGGAAAGGCGGAAGAGGAGAGATTCATCCCGCACTTTGTAGAGATAGAAAATAATTCCAATGCTTGCGATGACGGAAAATATCGAGAAAAATAATTTTCCACCGATATCAATTCCGAAAGCCATTCCCGGATTTTCAATATACGTCAGCCGGAGAAAATCGCCCCAGACCTGTTGACTGTAACCGTACGGGTAGCCCTGAAACTCAATTCCGAGCGAAGGCAGACTGATACCTTTCACCCACAATTTTGTGATTTGGTCGGTGATGACGATGAAGAGACTGAGAAATAATATTCGCATTCGGAGATTATTTTCCTTTGTTGAGTTTGCAATCCAAACATTGCTGAGCGTGTGGCACTGCTTCAAGTCGTTCTTTCTCAATAAGTTTTCCGCAGACATTGCATTTGCCATACACCCCGGCATCTATTCTCTTCAATGCTTCTTCGAGATAATTGAGAAACTTTCCCTCACGAGCGGCAAACAAAAATGTCTTCTCACGTTCCATCGTATCTGTTCCCTGTTCCATGTGTGTGGAGTAGGTTGGATTCTCGCTTGTGTATTCTCCGGTCATCGAGTCCATCATTGTATCGCGGAGCGTTTCGAGTTCTTCGAAGATTTCCTTTTTCTTTTCAAGAATGATTCCGCGGAAAAATTCGAGGTCTCGCTTTCCATATTCTTTGGAACTGTGCAAAACTTTTCCCGATGCAACCGTCTCAACTTTTAGTACCCTCTTCGGAGTTGCTTTTTTGGCAACCTTCTTTTTGACCGGCTTTAATGCCTTCGGTTTAGCTTTGGGTTTTACTTTCGTTTTATTTACGGCAGATTTTTTTGTTGCCATGTTCGTTCCTCGTTGATAAAATTGTATTGATTAATTTGTAACTCGTTGAATTCCAACCGAGCAATGTTCTCCGTTGATTTCGTCTTCAACAGAAAACTCGCCTTGTTGAAAATTATTGGTTAATTCTACAGCGAGCGTCTCGTTCATGATGTACTTCTCGAATGTACGTAACGCGTTTGATAAAGATTCTGTTCCGCTGAAATATATTTTAATTCTGTCCATCACATCGAAGTCGGCATCTTTGCGCATGTTCTGTACGCGGTTGATAAATTCGCGGGCAAATCCTTCTTCGATAAGTTCCGGAGTCGTTTCCGTGTCGAGTGCGACGGTTATCGTCCCGTCCGACTCAACCAACCAACCCTTAAGGTCTTCATGAATGATTTCCACATCTTCAAGGGTTATGATAACATCGCTACCGTTCAGCGACATGGTCAAACTTCCGTTTGATTGAAGATGTTTGATGTCAGCCGGTGCGAAGTTCCGAATCGCATTTGCAACCGGTTGAACGGCTTTGCCATGTTTCGGTCCGAGTGATTTGAAGTTCGGCTTAACTTTCTTCGAGACAATTTCTGAATCATCATGAACATAATCAATTTTTTTGACATTGATTTCTTCAAGAATTGTTGATTCCATCATCTCGATTTCGTGGCGCTTTTTCGTGTCGGCAATCGGAAGAATGATTCGTTTCAGTGGCAAACGAACTTTGAGATTTGCTTTGTTTCGGATTGCACGAACGAGCGAAACAATTGTTTCCGTCTTTAGCATCCGAGATTCAAGTTCGACGTCAATCACTGATTCATCGGGTGTCGGCAAC
>JACPVN010000121.1 GCA_016191715.1 Ignavibacteriota bacterium
ACGATTTTCACCCACCCGTTGGGAAGTTTTAACGTTTGCGTAATTTTCGCGATCGTTCCTTCTTTATACAGATCGTTTTCTGTTGGTTCATCAACTGCAGGGTTTTTTTGTGCCACGAGAAAAATATATCGGTCTCGTTCCATTGCTGCATAGGTTGCGCGCAGCGAAGATTCACGCCCGACGAGGACGGGAAATATCATAAAAGGAAAAACGATGACATCTCGCAGTGTGAGGATGGGGAGTCGTGTAGGAAGTTCGAATTGTTTCGATTCCTGTTCAGTTATTGAGATTTCGGGTTTCATGGAAAGTAATGTCTAAAGTATGGTTGTTAACTTGTCCGATCGTGTAGCATCGGGAATAATAGTGATGAAATTTCCCGAATGTGTCTCTTGAAGTAATTTCATAGATGTACGAAATGGAGCGGAAAAATATACAAAGAACAAAAGCGGGAAACAAAGCGCGTTGGATTTGATTATTATAAAAAAAACTCACACTTTCAGCAGTTAGTTTCAAAATCATGAAAAGAAAAATCGAACAAAACCAAACACAGGATTTTCATACTCGTATTGTAGTATGGTTCCTCATTTTTTTATTTGCCGGAACATCCCTCATCATTATCCCTGATGTAAATAACAGCACGTTGTTCAAGCCGTACATTCTCTTTGGAATCAGTGCGTTCATTATTTCAATACTCCTGTACCGATTCATGTCGCGACAACAATTCGAGTTTCATGTTAACCTGCTTCATGTTGCATGTATTCTATATATGATTGCCTCTGCTGTTTCTTTGACGAGAGCATACAATATAACGCTTGGTGTCAATGCTTTGTTGTTACAAATTTGTTTTTTTACCGTGTATCTTGCTTCATCAACTATTGCAAAGTCTGAAAGTAATGTGTCGCTTCTACACAAAGGAGTGTTGGTTGTCCTGTTCTTGACGTTTGCTGTCGGAAGTATTCAGGCGCTCCAGCTCCTTCCTTCGAGTATAACAATATTGGGTTCCGGCAGAGAAGTTATCTCCACACTCGGTAATGCAACCTACTTTGCCGGTTATATTGTATTCTTAATTCCTTTTTTATTAGGGTTGATGTTGAAAAAACATAACTCAACATCACTCCAAATAATGTTAGCGCTTTTCATTCTTACGGCATTAATGTTACTCATTAAGACTGAATCACGAAGTGCCTGGGTGGGAGCGTTTGCAGGAATTGCTCTTTTCGTTTTATTGAATTTCAAATCACAAAAACATCGGCTGTTCGGAATCGGCGCTGTGTTGATACTTTCCATAATCGGATATCTTGTATTTCCGGATATCATTCACAAAAGAATTACAAGTATTTTTGAACTCAATCCGCAATCCTCGTCCCCGCGGCGACTCTATTTTTATGAAGGGGCATGGAATGCGTTTCTTGATTCACCGATAATTGGACAAGGACTCGGAAATTTCACGGTCTTTCTTCCCCAATTCCGTTCTGCTGATTATTGGATCTATCAATCGGAAGATATTGTTCCGCATGCACACAACGAATTTCTTGAAATCCTTTCCGAGACCGGTATCCTTGGTTTGGTGGCGTTTCTTTTTGTTGTTATTATTTTTGTTGTACAAACTTTAAAACGAGCAAACGATGTCACCAATCCGAAACGAGCATTAGTGATTGGATACCTGTGTGCTATCATTTCAATTCTCATTGATAATTTGTTCAGTTTGAATTTACGCACAGTTCCTGTCGCTGTAGGGTTTTGGATGATTCTCGGATTATCACAAACAGGTGATTCCGGACGATTATTTCATCGGGTGATTCAATTGCCTTCGTTTGTTTCAAAAGTGCGATGGTTGCCATTCTTTTTTCTGGTTCTGTGTTTCTGGTGGTTGATTCCAAAATCATTGACAGAGTACAAGACAGAGCGAACGGTTCTGGAGGGAAATATATATACATGGAAACACGATGAACAAAACGCTAAAGAAAAATTCATTGAAGCATTATCGTTTGATTCGACCCATTATCTTGCCCGGTATTTATTAGCCGCGAGTTATCTAAAACAATCGAATTATAAAGAAGCGAGGGCTCATGCGTTGCGTCTGGTACAGGATTATCCGTACGCACCAAAAACGTATTTGATTATCGCTCTCGCATCGTTCGAACTTGGAGATACAGCGAAAGCGTTAGAAGCAATTCAAAAAGAAATGGAGATAGAAAATTCTCCACAACCATATTATTATTCTGCCTACTTCGCAAGCCGCTCAGGAAACATTTCTCAGGAATGTGAATTGCTTGAAACGATGCTTCAACAAAACATCAAAGGGAAATCTCCTGATTTTGCGGCACCAGGGATTGAACGGTTAGCCATGCTGACCAATGAAGGGAATAGAAACAAATGCCTGAGCATTTTTCAACAACTCAATATTACCTTTTTCAGTGATGCAACTATTCTCATTTCCCTTGCTGAGAGTTATTATAAACTGAACGAATACCCGAACGCAAAAAAAACGATCGAACACTTCCACACCTTGACAGTTGCAACCACTCAATTAAGCAACAGCATTAACCACTTACAAAGCAGATTGGAA
>JACPVN010000383.1 GCA_016191715.1 Ignavibacteriota bacterium
ACCTGAAAAACCCTCAACATCAAGAGCAGATTATACAATACCAACGGAAAAGGATGTACCGGAAGAACTTCGAAAGAAAGTACTCCCAATTAGAGATTTGATGAAAGAAATATGAATGGCTGCGTGGCTTGCGCATAGTGCGGGCAAGAATCCACCTGTACCGCCACAGCTTTACTCGACACATGTTTCTAATGTATTGAGTCGGGCTATGGAAAATATCGAATGTCTCTCTCATTATTACAAAGGAATCTTGAATTATTTTCGAGAGGCAGTACGGGCGGCGGCTATTTATCACGACTTGGGAAAGTTGGATGAGGACAATCAAATAGTTCTTTTACATGGTGGTGGAAAAGGTTTGCCGATTAATCATGTTGATGCTGGTACAGCTAATCTTCTTGAAAATGATTTAGTGGAATCAGCGTTAATTGCTTATGCTCATCATATAGGATTACAAGCTATTCCTGAAGAGCAGGCAAAAGCAGAACTGTTCCTTCGCGATCCAAACTTGTTTATCCGTACAAAACAATATCTTACTGAATATATTTCAAGACACATTCAGTCTGGTTCAGAAAAGTTGGCCATAAATGCCGACAGTGTTTCTGACTGGAATGGATTGACAAGGCGTTTAGCACTTTCGTGTTTGGTGGATGCCGATCATGGGGATACTGCAAGTAATTATCAAAAGGAGTTTCCCGTATCGCACCCAGATACAAGATGGAAAGAAAGACTTGATGCCCTCAATAATTATATAAAGAGTTTATCGGAAAAATTAGAACACCAAGATGAAAGAAATAAACTCCGTCAACAAATATACCAAGCTTGTCGTGAAGTGGATACAACTCCTTCTTTTTATGCATGCGATAGTCCGGTGGGAACAGGTAAAACAACAGCAGTCATGGCGCATCTTCTGCAAGCGGCTATAGATAAGAACCTTCGTCATATTATTGTTGTGTTACCGTACACAAACATTATCAAACAATCGGTTGAGGTTTACAGAAAAGGACTTGTTTTGCCAGATGAGAACCCTGATGAAGTAGTTGCAGAACACCATCATCAAGCGGATTTCGACGATATTAATACTCGTCAATTAGCTACGTTATGGAAAGCACCGATTATTGTAACAACGGCAGTTCAATTCTTTGAGACCATAGCAAGTAACCATCCATCAAAACTCAGGAAGCTTCATGAGTTGCCCGGAAGCGGTGTTTTTATAGATGAAACACATGCGGCAATACCGTTTCATTTGTGGCCTCAAACGTGGAAGTGGTTAAAAGAGTTTTCCGCGAAATGGAATTGCCATTTTGTTTTTGCATCCGGTTCTCTTTCACGATTTTGGGAATTGAAAGATATGGTTGATGAACCGGAAATAATTCCAGATTTAGTTTCTAAGCAACTTCGAGAGGAAGCATTACGCCAAGAAAGAAAACGAATTATTCCTGTACGCCATCCCACTGTATTAAACGATAAAGAATTAATTGATCTTGTATTGAGCAAGTCGGGTCCTCGATTAGTTATTATGAATACAATTCAATCTGCCGCTGTTCTTGCGGATAAATTAGCACAGAAGATTGATGACAAAGAAAAATATACAATAGATTTGCATACTTCAAAGATATTGCATTTGTCAACCGCTCTTTCCCCGGCTGATAGAGAAGGTATAGTTAAAGAGACCGAAGAACGTCTGGCTTTACCAATCGACAATCCGAGAAGAGATTTTACGCTTGTTGCAACAAGTTGTGTTGAAGCCGGAGTAGATTTTTCTTTTCGTTCGGCATTCCGCGAACGTGCAGGTGCAGCAAATCTTATTCAAGTTGGAGGTCGTGTTCGCAGAAACAATGAAGATTATGAACCAACGCTCATTGACTTTAGAATTGATGCACCTCTATTCAATCGTCATCCAGCTTTTACATCATCAAGTCAAATTCTTGAAAAATTGTTTGATGAAGGAAAAATCGAAACAGATGCTCCTGCAAATCTTGTAACAGAAGCACTGCGAAGAGAACTAATGTCTGATACTGGTGAGAGACATAAAAGACTTCAAAAGATGGAAACGGAAATGGATTATCCTGAAGTGGCAAAGTTGTATAAAGTTATTTCAAACAACACCATTCTTGTTTTAGTGGGAGAAGAAACAATAAAAAAACTTAATAACTATAAAAAAGGTGAAAAAATAAATCCCAAAGAAATAAACCGTAACAGCGTACAGATATGGACAGATAAGATTAGCAAAACCTGTGCTTATCAGTTGGAAGGGTTTCCCGGTTTATACGCTTTGGACAAAAATAATTATGACAAAATCTTTTTGGGTTACATGAAAGGAATGTTGCGTCTTCTTCAAATTGATTCAGAAGGCGGCGCAGTAATTTAAACATGTACACCGAAGACGACTTCATCCGTCGCCCAATTTGTTATTCCCGCACGTTTTAAGCGGAAATCCAGTGCATGGTACTTTTCTGGATTCCCGATAACATCATTCGGGGATGACAGTGTAAAAACATGTGGGATTAACA
This sequence comes from Ignavibacteriota bacterium, assembly GCA_016191715.1. Taxonomy (GTDB): domain Bacteria; phylum Bacteroidota; class Ignavibacteria; order UBA10030; family SZUA-254; genus FW602-bin19. Next base: position 2,511 of record JACPVN010000383.1, read on the forward strand.
AGCGAGAGAAACCGTTATCCCGATCTATCGGGACAACACTTTGAAAGAAACATTATGTCAAACATCAAACTCTTTGAACAAAAACAAATCCAGTCAGTTTGGAATGAGGCAGAGCAAAAACGATACTTTGTCGTTGAGGATGTCGTTGCCGCTTTAACCGACAGCAACGACCCGAAACAGTATGTAAAAAGGATGAAACAGCGCGACCCGGAGATTACTAAAGGGTGGGTACAAATTGTACCCACCTTTGAAACGGTTACATTTTGTAACGCTTTAAAAGGAAGCATATGTCAAACATAAAACTATTCGAATCGAAAAAAATCCGTTCCATATGGAATGAAGAAGAACAAAAATGGTATTTTGCTGTGGCTGATGTTATAGAAGTATTAACAGACAGCGATAAACCAAGAGATTACTGGTATCGCTTAAAAAGAAGGGAGAAAGAATCAAGTGGAATTGAGTTGTCGACATTTTGTCGACAACTGAAAGTCGAGTCTTCGGACGGTAAGAAATATGATACCGAATGTTCTGACGTTGCGGGGTTGCTAAGAATTATCCAATCAATTCCATCTCCAAAAGCCGAGCCGTTCAAACGCTGGTTGGCTCAAGTAGGTCAGGAACGCTTAGAGGAAATCGAAAATCCTGAACTTGGACAAACCCGGATGCGTGCATTGTACAAAGCGAAGGGTTACAGCGATGAGTGGATTGAAAAGCGTGTTCGCGGAATTGCGGTGCGGGATGAACTGACATCGGAATGGAAAAAACGTGGCGTGAAAGAAGGTAAAGAGTATGCGATCCTTACTTCAGATATCAGCAAAGCAACATTCGGGTTGACTCCGGGTGACTACAAGAAACTCAAAGGTCTTACAAAAGTTCAGGAGAACCTGCGTGATCACATGAACGACCTTGAGCTCATCTTTACCATGTTAGGCGAAGCGGCAACGACAGAAATTGCGCGGAACAAGAATGCTCAGGGATTTCCTGAGAATGAAAAAGCAGCCATCGAAGGAGGAACTGTTGCAGGGAAGGCACGAAGGAACCTTGAGAAGAAGTCGGGACGAAAAGTAGTGACGAGTCAAAATTATAAATCGTTAGTCACGAAAAAGAAACGGGAAATAGACAAACGGTGATTGCATGTACATCGAAGACGACTTCATCCAACTGAGCGCGTTGCAACATTATGTGTTTTGTCCGAGGCAATGCGCGTTGATTCACGTGGAGGGACTTTGGTGCGAGAATGTTTTTACCGTTCGCGGCGACATCCTTCACGAGAAGGTTGACACGGACAGTTTTGAATCTCGCGGAGCATTGAGAACGGTGCGTGGTTTGAGAATTCATTCGACCCGACTTGGCATTGCCGGTCGGTGCGATGTGGTGGAATTCCGGCGAGCATCTGAATCTACGTCGGGTGATGTCGTTCTTCCGGTTGAATTCAAATCCGGGCAACCAAAAGATGATATAAGCGACAAGGTTCAACTCTGTGCGCAGGCGCTTTGCCTCGAGGAAATGCTTAATACAAAAGTGGAACGAGGTGATTTCTTTTATGGACGTACCCGGCGTAGAGTCCATGTAGAAATTAATGAACAACTTCGAACGCAGACGGAGGAAATAATCTCGGCAGTGCATGATATTGTTTCCCGCAAGTATGTGCCAAAAATGAGATACACAGTTAAATGCAGAAACTGTTCATTGTACGATGTATGTCAGCCCAAAGCAATGAATGAACGAAAACTTCAGCAGTATATGAACACACTTTATACACCATGAAAAAACATTTGAATACACTCTATATAACTTCGGACGATGCGTATGTACGAAAAGAGCGGGAAACATTTGTCGTTGAGGTGAATAACGAAAAAGTTTTTCAGGCGCCGGTTCACTCGATTGAGAATATTGTCTGTTTCGGGTTTAAGTCGCTTACGCCTGCGCTGATGGCATTTTGTGCAGAGAATAATGTCGGCGTGAGTTATCTTTCGGAAAACGGTAAGTTTCTTGCACGAGTGTATGGCGCGCAACAAGGGAATGTTCTTCTCAGGAAGGAGCAATATGCTATTGCGGATAACGAAACCGAGTCCTTAAAAATTGCACGACCAATAGTCGCGGCAAAAGTAGCAAACTATCGCAATTTGCTTTTGCGTCATCAACGGAATCATCCGGAGAATAGTCCTGATTCGGTTTCATCTGCGTCAGAAACGATGGGAAACCGATTATCAGTAATAGAGAAAGCGGAGAGTCTTGACGGGCTACGAGGCACCGAAGGGGAATGTGCGGCGTTGTATTTCGGGGAGTTATCGTCGCTCATCACTGCACAAAAAGATGATTTCACATTCTCGGGGCGAAGTAAACGCCCGCCGTTAGATCCGGCAAATGCGATTCTTTCATTTCTCTATGCACTGTTGGCAAACGATATTCGTTCGGCGCTTGAGACCACGGGACTTGACCCGCAAGTTGGTTTTCTTCATCAACTCAGACCGGGGAGACCGAGCCTTGCGCTGGATATTATGGAAGAATTTCGCGCATATCTCGGCGATAGAGTAATGCTGAATCTTATCAATCTCAAACAAGTGACAAAAAGTGATTTTGAGATACGAGAGTCGGGAGAAGTACGGATTTCTGATGAAGGGCGGAAGACTGTGATTACCGCGTATCAGAAACGGAAACAGGAAGAGGTCACGCATCCGTATCTGGATGAGAAGATGACGGTCGGTTTACTGCCGCACATTCAAGCGCAATTGCTCGCGCGTCATCTCCGCGGCGATATACCGGACTATCCTCCTTTCTACATGAAATGAACTACTGAGTGAAGGAGAACGAGTATGATGGTTTTAGTGAGTTATGATGTTTCGACAAAGACCCCATCCGGCGTACGTCGTCTTCGGAAGATAGCCGAGGCGTGTTTGGATTACGGACTGCGGGTTCAACATTCAGTGTTTGAATGTAATGTCGAGCCGGCACATTGGGAGATTCTGAAGGATCGGTTGCTTTCGATGTATGATGTGAAGGAGGATAGTTTGCGGTTTTATTTTCTTGGATCGCATTGGCAGCGAAGAGTTGAACATCATGGAAAAGGAACCATAAAGGATATTGAGGATACCATAATTATCTAACGCTAATCGAAGCGTACATGAAAACAGCGGAAGGTTAGCGCTGGGAAAATGAAAAGGAAATAACAATTTTATGAGAAACAAGAAAAAGAAAGTAAAGAAAAGGAGTGGTAAGCGTTATGATGAAGATATTTTGTGATTTTAGAATGTAAAATGAGAATGTAGAAGTAACAGTCGCGCCCCGTGCGGGCGCGTGGATTGAAACTTGGGTGCGGCGATGTTTCAATCCACGCGCCCGCGTCGCGCCCCGTGCGGGCGCGTGGATTGAAACTTGCACGCGGCTATGTAGTTGATCTAGTTACTCGGTCGCGCCCCGTGCGGGCGCGTGGATTGAAACGACCAATGGACCAAAGATTGCTTGATATTCCGCGTCGCGCCCCGTGCGGGCGCGTGGATTGAAACTTTCGATCGCTGTCCGTCCCGTCGAAAAGTCTAGTCGCGCCCCGTGCGGGCGCGTGGATTGAAACATCAGGCTTTTGATACGACATTTTGGAC
>JACPVN010000374.1 GCA_016191715.1 Ignavibacteriota bacterium
CAAAGAAACGGTGAATTATCTCCGACTCACCGGACGAAGCGAGGAACAGATTGAACTTGTCGAAGCATACTGCACGGCGCAGGGAATCTTCTATACAAAAGAAAGCGCCGAGGCAATCTTCTCTGACACGCTTGAACTTGACCTCTCAACGGTTGAGCCAAGTCTTGCGGGACCGAAACGACCGCAGGATAGAGTTACACTTTCAGGTGTGAAGAAATCGTATCGGAAAGCAGTCACCGAGTACGTTTCATCGAAGGGACAATCTCTTGATGCCGGAGTATTGGAGCGATGGAGTGATGGAGTGACGAGGGTTGAAGTATTGGAGAAGTCCGTGCCTGCTCAATCAAACGGAAGCGCCTACAACATTAGCAACGGCTCTGTGGTAATCGCGGCGATAACAAGTTGCACGAACACATCGAATCCGAACGTGTTGGTTGCGGCAGGATTGCTGGCAAAGAAAGCAGTCGAGCGGGGATTGAAGGCAAAGCCATGGGTGAAGACAAGTCTTGCTCCCGGCTCTAAAGTCGTAACTGAATATCTTCTTCAAGCGGGATTGATGCAGTATCTTGAGCAGGTTGGTTTTTATTTGGTTGGATATGGATGCACAACCTGCATCGGTAACAGCGGACCCTTGCCTGAACCGGTAAGCAAAGCGATTCAGGAAAATGATTTAGTGGTTGCCGCAGTTCTTTCAGGTAACAGAAACTTTGAAGGAAGAGTGAACGCACAGGTGAGGGCGAACTATCTTGCGTCGCCTCCGTTGGTGGTTGCTTACTCACTTGCCGGAACGATTGACTTGGATTTAAATACTCAACCAATCGGCACAGATAAAAACGGTAACTCGGTCTATCTCAAAGAACTATGGCCCACACCTGAAGAAATAGAACGCGCAGTCGCTTCGTCGGTTCAACCTTCAATGTTCAAACATGTGTACTCGAATGTGTTTGAAGGCGACAGACATTGGGACGAGTTGCCCGTACCGAATGGTTCCCGTTTCTCGTGGGATGACATTTCCACCTACATCAAAGCGGCGCCATACTTTGAGAACTTGCCGAAGGAACCATCGCCGTTGAAAGATTTTTCGGGTGCGAAAGTTCTTGCGTTGCTTGGCGATTCAATCACAACCGACCATATTTCTCCGGCGGGAAATATTGCTAAAACATCTCCTGCTGCGAAATATCTGACCGGAAATAATGTTCAGTCAAAAGACTTCAATCAATACGGAGCAAGAAGAGGAAATCACGAAGTGATGATGCGCGGGACGTTCGCTAACATCCGATTGCGAAACATGCTCGCCCCCGGAACCGAAGGTGGCTGGACTGTTCATCCATCCTCGAAGGAACCAATATCTATTTTTGATGCATCAGGTTTGTACAAGAAAGAAGGAACGCCGTTGCTCGTGATTGCCGGGAAAGAATACGGTTCAGGTTCTTCTCGTGACTGGGCGGCAAAAGGTCCTGCACTGCTTGGAGTTAAGGCAGTCATTGCAGAAAGTTATGAGCGCATTCATCGAAGCAATCTTGTCGGAATGGGAGTTCTTCCTTTGCAATTTCTTGAAGGAGAAAATTACAAGACACTTGGCTTGACCGGATTTGAAACGTATGAGATTCAGGGAATTGCTGAGAACATGCACGCGGGAAAGAAACTCACCGTGAAAATTACTAATCAGGATGGAAAGACAACTTTCTTTACCGCCCTCTGCCGGATTGACACGCCTATGGAACTTGATTATTACCGGCACGGTGGAATTTTGCAGTATGTGTTGAGGAGTTTGTTGAAAGATTAGTTTAATGGTTGACGGTTGTCGGTTTGTTGGTTTAAATGGATGTGCGACTCACTTTTACTTTGCAAATTGTAAGAAACACCGAGGTTAGGATGAATCAAAAGGAAAGTGAGTCGCACCTGAAATAGTGGATTTGACAGAGTTTGCGGTAACGCTTGTAAAGGAAGATACAGTCGTCCGAAAAAAGAAATTGCCTAAATCTCAGGAAAATGTTTCTGACATTTTGCTTTCTATTGAAGAAATGGTTGACAATATTCCTGAAAGCGAAGCGAAAAAAACTTCCTTCAAATTTTGCAACGAACCATGACCACTACCTTTATAATGAACCGGAAAAAAATGGTTGACTGTGTCTCAATAGTTGTCAAGAAACAAGAAAACATTACCGAAGTTTTATCCAACGACTATCATTTCGTTCGAGAATGATTTACGACACTTCTCTAATGCGATTCTCACTCAATCGCCTCTGGTTCACCATGCGCCTGACGATAAGCCCGTTCCACAGCACGCGCGTTAAAGAAACTTTCGAAGAATTGGTCTTTCTTTGAATTCTTCAAACAGAATTTCTCTTTCCAATCAGAGAGTGCTACGCGCTGTTGAATGTAGCATTCAATAAACTGAAGGAATTTATTTTTTTTCAACTATACCTATTACAAAGGGTTTTTCATTCAGCCGTAATAAATATGAAAGAATATTATCAGCAAAATGTTTTGAGGCGATGATTATTAGTCCAATTCCTAAATTGAATGTTCGTTGCATGTCAGTTTCAGGAACCTTCCCAACTTTTTGTATAAGTGAAAAAATAGCCGGTCGTCTCCACGAATTCCACGCGACTGAAAGATTGAGAGATTGAGGAATAACTCGCTTTGTATTTCCGATGATACCTCCACCGGTAATATGAGAGAGAGCGTGTACACCTTCAATTTGTAGAACTGCTTGAATCGGTTTGAGATACGACCGATGAACTGCAAGTAATGCTTCTCCGATTGATGATTGTAATTCAGGAATGTATTTATCAACAGAAAACTTCTTTAATAAAATTATTCGTGCTAATGAATACCCTTTTGTATGCAAACCGGTTGAAGGCAAGCCGATAAGAATATCTCCCGCCCGAACCTTTTTTCCTGTCAGAATATTTTTCCGCTCAACAACTCCGACAATTGTACCTGCAAGGTCGTAATCCTCTTTTTTGTAAATTCCCGGCATCTCAGCGGTTTCTCCGCCCACGAGTGAGCAATTATTTTCCTTACATGCCTTCACCAATCCGCTGACAACCTTTTCGGCTACATTAATCTTCAGTTTTCCAACAGCGAAGTAATCAAGAAAGAAGAGTGGAGTCGCGCCGCACACGGCAATATCGTTTACACAGTGATTCACTAGATCCTGTCCGATGGTGTCGTGCTTGTTCATCATGACAGCGATTTTCAATTTCGTACCGACGCCGTCTGTACTTGAAACTAAAACAGGAGATTTGTATTGTTTGAAACTTGCATCATAAAACGCACCGAATGCGCCGATATCTGTCAAAACAGATTTAGAAAACGTAGAGCGTACGTTTGATTTAATCCGTCTGACGAAAGCATCGCCGACTTCGATGTTGACTCCGGCTTGTTTATATGTCGCCATAAATTATTATAAGCAAGAAGAAATGAAAAAGTCGAGTAAAATGCTCGACTGAAGAATCATTTAGCTTTTTTCTCTCGTGTGAGCAAAGCCAGCGTTCCGAAAAACAATGCTACAACTGCACCTATGATAACAACATTTAACATATCAATCCTTAGTTTTATTTTTAAAACGAACAGCAGAAATAACTAATACAAGATAAATAATTAAACCTAAAGCTACAATGAATGGATTTACTTTTTCAACCCAAACTCCCGCTATAACCAACCCACCAAGAACTACTGCCCCGGCTTCTTTAGTAATTTCATAAAGTGCTTCGTGTTGTTCTTTCGAGAATTTCATTGTAAACCACTCATCGATATTTTCTCAAAAATTCCAATCTGTCTTTCAACTTCTCAGCAGGAACAAGGAGTTTGTCTTTCCCGAAGATTGCTTCTTCCTGACTGTGAAATGTAAGTTCATATTCCTGACTCATAACGATTGCTTCCTCGGGACACACTTCTTCACAGAAGCCACAGAAGATGCAACGAAGCATATTGATTTCAAACTTGACAGGATACCGCTCTTTCCAATATTCTGATTCAGATGCCTGAACTTCGATGGCGAGAGCGGGGCAAACACGCGCGCAGAGTCCGCAGGCAACACATCGCTCGACATCATTTTGTTCCACGAGAACCGGTCGTCCGCGGAAGGAAGCAGGCGGATTCCATCTCTCCTCAGGATATTGGCGCGTGAATTTCGGACGGAACACTTGTGCAAGTGTCAATTTGATTCCTTTAAGAATCTCCGTCAGGTAAATCTTTTGCCAAAATGTTAAATCTTTTTTGTGGATGATTTTCAATTGTCCGTTTGATTTCATATCGAGTTCACTTTCAATC
>JACPVN010000375.1 GCA_016191715.1 Ignavibacteriota bacterium
AGATAGGTCGATTCCCCACCAAGGGGTGTAGACCCACTTGAAACATGGGATGCAACATCTCCGAGACTTGTCTTCTCCCACCCCTTCGGATTCGTCACCGGATCACCAAACATTTCCAAAAATGCTGATTGGAGAAATTGCTCTGTGAGTTCATTTGCTTTACGGCGCTTTTCCCGTGCGGCATCGGCTTTCTCAAGTATCGCGGCAATTTGCTTTTGGATGGGTAGCGGGGGAAGAGGAACATCAATATTTTTTAGAATCCCCTGACTAATATTAGGTTGCGCTCCACCAACTCCAGCGGCAACCAATTTGGGAGCATAAAATCTAAGGAACTGAAAAAGATATTTATAATCCGCTATAGTTTTATCTGGAACAATTCCTGCAACAGCCTGATTAGTCGTCGCTTCAATTTCAAGAATCGCTGTTCGTCCCACCGTTGCACCATACATTGCAACAAGAACAGTTTCTTTTGGAAAGTACTTTGCACTACTATTTTGTAATCCAAGCGGAGTGAGTGTTTCCTCAGTCGTACTGATTATCTTTTCTCTAAGTTCACCAGACTTAACCCAGGGAATTGAACCACCAAAATACTCTTCGAGTTTATCTCGCGAGGGTGTGCCTCCACTTGATATTGAACAAAACTCTGATAACTTTTTAATATTTCTTATACTCATTTAAGAGAAACTTTTATATTTTCAATATCTGAGATAATATCCTTCTCCAACTCCAACATCTTCTTCATAATCACATCCGGCTTCTGTTGTCAATCAGAATTGCCACGACCTTCAGGGCGTGGAATAATCTTCCCCACGAGCTAAAGCTCTTGGCAATGTAATTTTCAAATCCATTTGTAATGTACATGTTGGTTCCATCCTCAGGAAAACCAATTACTTTATCATGTTTAGAACCCTTGGCTATTGAAACGAGATTGCCGAGCGGTAGCATTTTATATTGTTTCTTCATTTATACATAAATAGTAAAATTGCCACGACCTTCAGGGCGTGGAAAAATCGGGCTGAAGCTCGTGGCAATATTAGACCACAAATTATCGGGATTCATGCACGAGCGAATCAACAAACGCGATTCGTTCTTCGTCAGTTAAGTTATCCCATGTAAGTCCGCGTTGTTGGGCAGCCGCACGAAAGCGTTCATCATTTTTTTGTTGTGCTTGTACTCTGTTGACAGAAGAACTTTCTGCAATTTCAAGCAAGAGCGAGAATTTTTGTTCAGCGCTCAGGTGTTCAATCATGCCTGATAGTTGTTTCTCGTTTGTGGTTACCGTTGTCATACTAATTAATCTTTCATGTTGTTATGTGTATTGTACAAAAAAGATTGTATATCTTCAACATCCTTTGTATTGATTTGCCATAACCTTAAGGTCGTGGCAAATAAATCATTTTTCTAATTTCATCTACATCTTTCGAGATTTCTTCCTCTAACGCCAACACCCTCTTCATAATCACTTCCGGCTTTTCATACTCAATCTCCTTGTGCTCAATCTGTTTGTAGCGTGAGATAGAAAGGTCATACTTGTTGGAACGGATTTCATCTACAGGAACGGTGAAAGATTTCTGATTTCTGAATTCTGATTGCTGATTACTTCTTTTAGAATATTTCTCAATGATGTCAGGGATGTCGTTGTCGGTTATCTTTTGGCGTTTGTCATCAAGTGAGAAACCATCCGCCTGCATATCGTAAAACCAAACGCTATCGGTTGTTCCCCCCTTCTGGAAAATCAGCACGGCAGTTGAAACTCCGGCGTATGGTTTGAACACACCCGATGGCATCGAAATCACTCCTTCAAGTTTGCACTTATCCACAAGAATTTTTCTTGTTGCAATATGGGCATTGCTCGTCCCGAACAAAACGCCATCAGGGACAATCACGCCGCACCTTCCCCCCGTTACCAACACATCGTACATCAACTCCATAAAGAGGAGTTCGGTCTTCGTCGTTTTCACAGAGAACCGCTCGTTGATATCGTTCTCATCAATCGAACCCTTGAACGGCGGATTGGCAAGAATAACATCGTACAATTCTTTATCCGCATACGATTTTGAAAGCGTATCGGTATACCGGAAGTTCGGATTATCAATGCCGTGTAACATCAAATTCATCGCCCCGATGCGTGTCATCGTGGCATCAAAGTCGTAGCCCGTTAACGCCTGGCTCTTCAGGAATTTCAACAACTTCTTATCGGCAATCTTATCGCCGATGAGGTGGTGCGGCTTCCCTTCACTATCGTACTCAAGTACTTCACTGCTCGTATTCGATTCTAAAATATGTTCGTAGGCGTTCACAAGAAATCCCCCCGTACCTGCCGCGGGGTCGCAGATGCGGTCGCCAATCTTCGGGTTCACTAACTTCACCATCATCCTGATAATATGGCGCGGCGTTCTGAATTGACCGTTCTTCCCTGCTGTGGTTAGTTGCATGAGAAGATACTCGTACAAATCTCCCTGCACATCAATGTTCTGCTCGGAGATGTGCATCTCTTCAATGATGTTCACCGCTTCCTGTAACAGCGATGCTTTCGGGATGATGAACACAGCATCCTGCATGTGCTGGGTAAACGAACTTGTCTCAGAACCGAGATTGCGCAGAAACTCGAACACCTTATCCCGCACATGCTTCAGCATTTGGTCGCCGGGCAGTTGGCTCCAATACGACCACCGGCATTTTGTATTACCATCAAAGACAGACTTGTAGGGCGAGACGCCGTCTCGCCTTGTCGAGTCAGCGACTCGACCTACACGCCTTACAGCCGCCGCCGCACGTGCGTTATCCATATCCTCCAATCGTTTCAGGAAAATAAGATACGACATCTGCTCAATGGCAGTAATCGGATTCGCAATTCCCCCGGACCAGAATTTATCCCAGAGTGCGTCTATTTTAGATTTTAGTTGTGGGTCGGTGAGCATGGATAATAGTTAAAGGATGATTTTGATTTTGCACTAACTTGTTTGTGTTGATGATATTTATTGGGTTGTTTGTTTATTCATTTGCTGTTTGTTTATTCATTTGCTGTTTTTTAATATTTAGGGTCATCGCGTAATAGTGTGGGTAAAATCATAAGGGTTTGAGCATGCACGTAAGGATTTTCAGGCGGAGATAATCCTCGTCACGTAAGCCATAGGCACGACGTTGGAACACCCTGATTTTATTATTCAGTCCTTCG
>JACPVN010000376.1 GCA_016191715.1 Ignavibacteriota bacterium
CGGTTTCGTTCTTCTCCTCATTACTCTTCTTATTTTTACATTCATCGCATGGTTTATTGGATTGATTATTATTGTTTTTGCAGTTTTCATTGTCCGTATTCGATTAGGAATGCTTCTTGGTCATAGTGTAAGAATTTCTGAAAACCAGTTTCCTGAAATATATTCTTCATCAATCGAGGTAGCAGAACGACTCAATATGGAACCCCCTCGCCTATTCCTTACTCAAGACCCAACCCTTAATGCTTATGCTTTGGGATTTTTAAGTAGGAAAGGAGTCGTCTTACATTCTGCAACAGTCGAAGCAATGGAGAAAAAGGAATTACAATTTATCATTGGTCATGAGTTCACACACATCAAATGCGGGCATACTACTATGTTGGTATTAACCAGCCCTATTGAAGGTCTTTCTCTCCCTATTATCTCATTCCTTCTTCGATTTTATTTTCATTTCTGGTCACGTAAAGCTGAATACACCTGTGACCGAGGAGGTCTTCTTGCATGTCGTGATTTGAATTCTGCTGTATCTTCGATGGCAAAACTTGCCGTAGGTCCACAACTGTTTAAGAATTTAAACATTGATTCATTTCTTGCTCAACGAGCAGAATTATCTCAGGATGATTATGGAAAACTCGGTGAATTGTTAGGCGATCATCCTCTCCTACTGAAACGTATTCATCGGTTAAGAGAATTCTTTGTTTCGATGGAGTTTCAGCATCTTATTTCTATCTAACAGCCAATGCTCATCACCAAAACCCTCCACGTCAAAAATAGAAACCAATGGCGCGCATGGTTACAAAAGCATCACGAGAAGGAAAAAGAAATCTGGTTGGTGTATTACAAAGTACACTCTAATAAACCTCGCATTCCTTACAACGATGCAGTTGAGGAAGTGTTGTGCTTCGGTTGAAAAGAAATTACAATGAGAATTTCTCAACCGATGAATGAAGACCGATTGTGAACTCTGCTACTTTACCCTCGATAGAAGTCAATTGATACTTAGAATCCCTGTTCCTGTAAATACAACTCTGTCATTCTACTTTTCTTATCTTTCGCTCCTGTTTCATTCATCATCCGCTCAATGTACTTTCCGATTAAATCAAATTCCAAATTCACTTTCGTTCCGACCTTGTACAGAGGAAATATTGTATTCTCCAGTGTGTGTGGAATAATGGAAACACGTGCGACATTATTCTCAATCTCTGCAATCGTCAAACTCACTCCATCAATAGCAATCGAGCCAACCGGAATAATATACTTTCTGAATTTCTCAGGAATTTCAATTGAATACATCGTACTGTTTCCACGTGATTCAATTGATATTATCGTTCCCACCGTATCAACATGTCCAAGTACAAGATGCCCGCCAAGCCGTTCATTCAGTCGCATTGGTAATTCTAAATTCACACGACTTCCTGTTTGAAGTGAACCAAGCATCGTTTTCTTCAACGTTTCCTCAACACTCTCCACCTCGAACGCATCGTTACTCCTCCACACAACTGTATGACAGGCACCGTTCATTGAAACGCTGTCGTTCACCTTCAACTCCAGCGTATACCTTGGTGCCAAAACACGGAACCGAATTCCTCCACCCTGTCTCTGAACGCTTTGAATCGTTCCTACTTCTTCAATAATTCCTGTAAACATTCTCAGTTAAAAATTAAAAATGAAAAGCTAAAAGTTTCGTTATGCTTGAAATATCAACCAAAAACTGTCAGCCACGAACCGACAACCGTCAACAATTAACATACGCTTCAACCAACAAATCCTTGTCAAGTTGTCGAAAGGAGACATCCCTCAATTTTACTTCATTACTAAGCAACTTATTTGGCAGATGTTCAAACACGCTCAATCCCTGACCGAAAATTTTCGGAGCGATAAAACACATTATTTTATCGGCAAGATTCCGTTCGAGAAAATGGCTGAATGTTGTCGCTCCCCCTTCAACCAAAAGCGAAGCAATTCCTTTTTCACCCAAGACTTTCAAAATGTTTTCAAGCGACATATAACCCGGAACAGGGTCAGGCATTTCTATGATTTCAACACCGAGACTTTCCAAATACGATTTCTTGTCTTTTTGTTTCCGTGTCCGTTTTCCGCTGA
>JACPVN010000406.1 GCA_016191715.1 Ignavibacteriota bacterium
ATCCACAGAACAACAATTCACTTTCAAACAATACGGCGTGGTCAATCCGTGAGGACGGGAACGGAATTCTCTGGTTTGCTACCGATGAGGGTGCGAACTCGTACAACTCCGACACGAAGCGGTTCGAACGTTTTGGTTACAGCCCGACTTCAGAACATTCGTTGAGCAGTAAATACTCCGGTACAATTTATCCTGAAACTTCCGGTGAAATTATTTGGGTTTCCTCCGACAAAGCACTTGACAGGATTGATGTACGGAACAAAACAGTAAGAAAATTTCCGTTCTCTCTTGCGGAGAAAGAAATGCTCGAAGGCTTGGTAACCGGAGGATACAAGGATGCCAACGGCGTGATTTGGCTTGGAACAACTCCGCTCCTTGCGTTCGATACAAAAACCGAACGATACATCTCGCACACACGAAGCATCGGCAAACGACCGGTCAGTTTTATTGCTGAAGACAGCAAGCATCAAATGTGGGTTGGAACATTCGGAGACGGAGTTTTCATTTTCTCCAACGATGGAGAAACTCCGAAACACTTCACGGAGAAAGAAGGATTGCCGAACAACGTTTGTTACGGAATGTTGGAAGATGAAAACGGAAATTTCTGGCTCAGTACTAATCGGGGAATTTCCAAACTCAATTTCACGACGCAACAGTTCCGCAATTATGATGTGAATGATGGATTACAAAGCAACGAGTTCAATCGAAACGCATTTTGGAAAGAGAGAGACGGACGGTTGTATTTTGGTGGCGTGAACGGGTATAACGAATTCGTCCCGGAAAATATCAAAGATAATCCGTATGCGCCGCCCGTAGTCATTACTGCGTTCAGAAAATTTAATGAGTTGGTGAAGTTTGAAACACCGATTCAGTTCATGAAGGAACTTACATTGAGTCACGAAGAAAACTTTTTCTCGTTTGAATTTGCCGCTCTTGATTTTACCGAGCAAAGCAAGAATCGTTACAAGTACATGCTCGAAGGATTCGATGAACATTGGGTGCAGGCGGGAACGCAACGCATGGCAAATTATACGAATGTTGACCCGGGAGAATATGTCTTTCACGTCCGCGGTTCAAACAACGATGGAGTCTGGAACGAGGAAGGCGCTTCGATTCGAGTTCTCATTCCTCCTCCCTTTTGGAAAACTTCATGGTTCATCGGATTGATGATTGTTCTGACGGCGGGAGCGTTTGGTGGTACAGTGAGATTTATCTCGACGCAAAAACTGAAACGAACAATTGCACGACTCGAACGAGAAAAAGAAATTCAGGATGAGCGGCAGAAAACGCGGGAACGTATTGCGCGGGATTTGCACGATGACCTTGCATCAACAGTAGGAAGCGCGGGATTATTTATTGAATCAGTAAAACGGCAATTGCCGGAAGCGCCGCAACAAGCGAAAGATTTTCTCAACAGAACAAGTTCGCTGTTGAACGAAGCAGAGCAGGCGATGAGCGATATTGTGTGGAGCGTTTCGCCTCAGCATGATTCGTTGGAGAGTTTGCTTCTCCGCATCCGGTTGCTGACGACTGAACTTTGCAAGGCGAACAACATCAAATATGAAATAGTGATTGATGGAAAAGGTGTTCAGATTTCTTTGCCTGATGAAGTGCGGCGGAATATTTATCTTGTTTTTAAAGAATCAATCACCAATGCGGTGCGGTATTCCGGCGCTCAAACTATTCGAGTTGTTGGAGTGCTGGAGGATGGAGCAATGAAGAATGGAGTAATGGAGGGTGGAGTAATGGAGTTTGGAGTATTGGAGTTAATTGTTTCGGATGATGGAAAAGGTTTTACCGAACATGCTCAGGGGGATGAATCAAACAGAAGAACGATGAGAGGGAACGGATTGAGAAACATGCGGGAGCGTGCGGAGGAAATTGAAGCGGAGTTTTCGATTTCATCTGAGGAAGGAAAAGGAACAACGGTGCGGCTTTTAAAGAGAATAACCCAAACGAGTCATTGATTTGCGGAGAGAAAATTCCCATCTTAAAACCGTAATTGACGTCAGGTAGAAAATCAATAGAATAAAAAATCCTAAAAACGAATATCAAAATCCTAAACAAATCCTAAACGCTAATGTTCAAAACATATTGTTGTTTCCTGTTTTGGATTTTGAACATTCGTGCTTGTTTAGAGTTTCGGATTTAGTTTTTCGGATTTTTGACGTCAGAACAGATAAATGTTATAGAACGATACAGGTATGAAACCAATTTACGTTACCATTATTGAAGACCACGATGATTTCCGCGAGGGATTGAATCACGTTCTGCAATTCACAGAAGGATTTTCTTGTGTTGATGCGTTCTACAGCGTCGAAGAAGCATTGCCGCGTCTTCAGGATTCTGATGTCATTTTGCTGGACATTCATTTGCCCGGACGTTCCGGTATCGAGAGCATCGGTTCCATTAAACAAAAATTGCCGACTTCAAAAATCATTATGTTGACCGTGTTTGATGATGACGACCATGTGTTCAAGGCAATCATGGCGGGAGCGGATGGATATATTTTGAAGAAGACGCCGCCTGCGCAAGTCCTTACAGCAATTCAGGATGCGGCGCAAGGCGGAACCCCGATGACTCCGTATGTTGCACGAAAAGTGCTTGACCTGTTTAAGAAGTACGCGCCAACGCCATCGAAGGAACATGACTTAACGGAACGTGAATTGGAAATTCTCGGTCAACTCGTTCAGGGATTGGATACGATTGAGTTAGCGGAGAAATTATTTATCAGCCGGGAGACGGTGCGAAATCATATCAAACACATTTACGAAAAACTTCATGTTCATTCGCGGTCTCAGGCGGTGGCGAAGGCGTTGAAGGAAGGAATCGCGTAATAAAAACAAAATCCAAAAACCAAATTACAAAATAATTTACTGCTCCACACGGCGTCCTCGCCATGTGAAGAACCGTTTTGTAATGATGGTTCTGTGAGGACACAGAACCGAGCATGTATTTATTTTCGACTTCTCTTGAGGCGGAGACAAAATGACTCAAACGGGTTATAGAAAAAACGCGTCCCACCAGATATATTCATACCACAAAATTATCTTCTTCATCAATTTATGTTAGGGAAATTCTATGAATAAATTTGTTACAGCGTTCTTTTTCTGTGTTTTGATTTTCAGCAATGTAGTGATTGCTCAATGGACGCAACTTAGCGCTCCGGAAGGCGGAGCTATTCTTGGTATGTTTGCCGATGGCTCGAATCTCTATGCGGGAACTGCCGGTGCCGGTGTGTTCCGCTCTACCGATGGCGGCGCGACGTGGGAACAGAAAATCAACGGCATGTATTATCAGTCGGTGACGGCGTTTGCAAAAAGCGGAGCCAATCTGATTGCTACGGGTACGGTGAACGTGTATCTTTCAGCGGACAACGGCGATACCTGGACTGCGGCAACCGGTTTGCCGGGAGGGAATGGAGTTAGTTGTTTGGCGGCAAGCGGCGCGAATGTATTTGCAGGTACAAGCGGCAAAGGAGTATTTGTCTCGACTGATAACGGAGCGACGTGGTCTGCCTCGAATACGGGTTTGCCGGGAAGCGGCTCGACTACCTACGTTGGAAGTATTATCACAAACGGTTCGACAATTCTCACAAGCGCTTCGAACAACAATGTTCAGCAGACGATGTTCCGTTCAACCGATAATGGCGCTTCATGGACAGGCGTAAACACCAGCTTGCCGTTAGACTACTCCACGTATGGCGCAATGTACCTCGACGGTTCAACTATTTATGCAGGCGGTTCTTATCTTTATAAAACAACAAATAATGGTGACGCGTGGACACAAGCGGATAATGGAATCCCGACGTATTCCGGTATTTCTGAAATCCGAGCAATCGGCTCGAATCTCTTTGCTACGGCAAATCAATTCGTGTATCGAAGCACAGATGGTGGCGGAACCTGGACTGTTCTCGGCGGCGGACTTCCTTTGATGGGTATGTTTTCGCTTGAAGTTTCCGGCTCTGATGTTTTTGCAGGAACGGTTGCGAACGGTGTGTACAAATCAACCGACAACGGGAATTCATGGACACAACAAAATACAGGGTTGAAAGCAAGAGATATGAGCGGCTTCATCATTGATGGTTCAACGCTCTACGCGAACGGGAACAGCATCTTCAAAACTACTGATGATGGGACGACATGGACAAATGTTCGGGGAAATCTGAAAGACTCTTCGAGTCAGCCGACACTTGTCTATGCAAACGGTTCGTTACTCTTCGCACGCGATTATCCTGCAAACGGACTTGAGCGTTCGACCGATGGCGGCGCAACATGGACGCTTGTCGGAAACGGATTGTCTGTGTACGGTACAATCAATTCTATTATAGATGTTGCCGGCGGATTGCTTACGACGAAAGATCGCGTGTACAGAAGTACAGATAACGGAGATACCTGGGTGCAGGTTGATACATCATCAACAATTATTAACGTCGGGAATGTGGTAAAAATCGGAAGCATGGTGTACGCGTACGGATTAGGAGTGTTTAAATCAAGCGATGACGGCACTACGTGGGCAAAAGCTGATTCCGGTTTTCCGGCGTACTTTCAGGTTGGCGCGGTTGCCGGAACCGGTTCGACAGTGTTTGCCTCCGGAGCGTATTCAAATGGAACGTACAAATCAACCGACGGCGGGCTGACATGGACAATCTGGTCAAGTTTCATTCACTCGCAACTCACCATCTATGGAAATAATATTTTCATGTGCAGACCGAACAATGGAATTTACGTTCAAAAGAATTTTACCGGGGCGATGACGAAAGTTTCTAATAATTTGCCGAGTAACACGTACACGTACACATTTGCAATTCATAACGGAAACATGTACGCAGGCACAAGCGGTAACGGGGTGTGGAAGCGTCCACTCACGGATGTTCTTGAGGTGAAAGAAATTGCTTCGGAAATTCCAACAGGATTTTCGCTGGAACAGAACTATCCGAATCCATTCAATCCAGTCACAACGGTACGATTTAACATCCCCCTTAATCCCCCTTCTGAAGGGGGACGATGGGGGATGTTGGTGTCGCTGAAAATTTACAACGCGCTTGGTCAGGAAGTTGCTACGCTTGTAAATGAGAATTTACATCCCGGAACGTTCAGTGTTTCGTGGGATGCAACAGGTCACGCAAGCGGCATCTATTATTATAGATTGCAGGCAGGAGAGTTTTCGGAGACGAGGAAACTGTTGCTGACAAAATAGTATCATATGATACCAAAGCGAGGGTTGAATACGATAAATATAAAATAAAAAATCTCCCCCCAATAACCTTAAGGGTCAAGCGGTATCAAGTCAAGATACTGCTTGACCACACGAGGTGAAAGACGAATGAGTCG
>JACPVN010000407.1 GCA_016191715.1 Ignavibacteriota bacterium
GCGGTTGTATAAATAATTAATCGTGTAAGATTATTTGATTGGTCACGAAGTTTTGGTTGTTCGTCTCTCCACCACTTTGAAGTGAACAATGCGATGGAAGTAACAAGGGCAAAGAATGATTGAGCGAGAGTCGCATGTAAAACGGAGACTGTGGTTGGAAGCAAAAATATTACTGTCAATCCACCAAGAATTCCCTGAGTGATGACAGAAGCAAGAGCCACAAAACCCAAAACACGAATCCATTTTCTGTCATCTTTCTTCCACAACCAAAATGCAAGTATGCTTGTCAGGAATCCAACCACGGAGGCAATCATTCTGTGAGAATGTTCATAAAATATTCCACCTACCATTTGGTCAAGTGGAAAAGCGAACATGAAATGTCCATAGGTATTGGGCCAATCAGGCACAGAGAGACCTGACTGTGTGCTTGTTACATATCCGCCCGCAATAATCAGTAAAAATGTAGAGCAGGCAACAACGATTGCAAAACGGTTGAGGGCTCTGCTGTAACCTCTCACTGATTTTTCTCCTGCGGAGTTTCCGTACTGATGGTTGTTGAATCCGTCATGATGGAGGTTGAATCAATCGGTTCTTCGACAGGTTGCAACGAAGACAACTGTTCAGTCAGCCACGCGCTAAATTCTTCTGGAGTTTGAATTGTCATGTAACCGCGCATCCGGTAATATCCGAGACCGCACAACTGAGCGCATGCAATTTCTGTTGGTGTTGATGGAGCGATGATGATTTCATAAATTCCCGCTTCAACTAATTTATCAATGATAGCATCATCCACGAAACCGTTCTTTTCGAGAATGAGGTTGCCGGAGTTGTCCTTGTATTCTTCCATCGCAATATACGTGTCCAACTTTGATGAAGGTCGAACTGAGAGTTGAGTTGCGCCGGTTTTCATCGCCCGCGTTACTGCTTCTTCCGTCATCATCTCGCCTTTCATCAACACCGCATTTCCTTCTTTATCTTTGAGTTCCTGAGTTGAAAGAAATTTATCAAGGAGAGCAATTTCTCTTGCTTTCACGGAAGTTATTTGAGACTCAGTTAGCCGCTTTACATTTTCATCATTTAATAAATCTCCGGCGCTCAAAATTGTTGTCCCGGTATTATCCATTGCATCCTGAGTGAGAACAAATTCATCCATCGCACTTCCATTGATTGAAACTGTTTGTTCAGATGGGATCGAAACAGATTTTGTTTTTTCAACAAACGGTTTGAGTTGAACTTTGTGTGCAAGTGTTTGCTGAATTTCTGCCGTCGTTTTTGTCGGTTGAAACCACAACGGAATCATCATTCCCGGAATAGCATCTTGTTTCAGTCTCATGTACGGTAAGTTGAAACTGTGAATGACATCCTTCGATGAAAGACGGACAATGACAGGTTTGTTGACGGGGATATTCATTTGATTGATTGTCATGATGTCATCCTTTGCCGCAGGGTCATTTCTGTCGAGTCCGAGCGGATTGTCAGAGTCAATTAAATCAACGGATGTTTTTCCAAAAATTCCATCAGGTCCGGGATAGTGGATATTCCAGGCA
The DNA here is from genome assembly GCA_016191715.1 of Ignavibacteriota bacterium. Lineage (GTDB taxonomy): Bacteria > Bacteroidota > Ignavibacteria > UBA10030 > SZUA-254 > FW602-bin19. Next base: position 1,548 of record JACPVN010000407.1, read on the forward strand.
AATTGTTCAGCAATAACACGGACAACAGTAGCATCTTTTTCAGCGGGAAATTCCTCGATGCGTTTGTCCCAAACAGGAACCGAATAAGCAACGTCAAGCACGACTTCAAACACTGCAATTGCTAATGCAAGATAGATTACAATTTTGCTCTTCGTTCCCAAATAATTTGCAACAGGATGACTCCCTTTGCGGAAACGTACAAGCGCATAAAGAAAAAATGAAGTCCACCCGATAAATAAAATCAGCATAAGCCAATGAAGCAGTACGATTAGATGGTCAACTGCCGCACCGTGTTCAGAAGCGATTGGTGGAAGTCCTAAGAATTGTTCCATTCAATAATTCCTTTGTTATTTTTCAAATGTATAATACCGTTGTCGTCAATAAATGAGTCAGGGAAAATTTGTTCCCGTAATCGTTTTGTTCGTTTCCAGACAAAAAAAGAAAATGCCACCACACTGAACAAAACAAATCCTGTAATGCCGAGTAAAGTCCAGACAGCAGTGTTCGCCGCATCCATTGTTGAGTTGTCTGCTGACCCGTAACAAACCGGACACGCCATCATTCTTGATGATGAGCCAGTTATTAAGAGAAGGCAAAGAATGATGATAATGATTAATCGTTGTTTCATAAAAACCGAACGTGTTGAAGTTTCTTTAAGAAGCGAATTCCATAGACAATCAAACCAACTCCGCTCACCCCTGAAAAAGTTGCTGCGGCGAGTTTCAAGAAATCGCCGGAGCCGAAGTATGATTGAAGGAACCACGCTGCAAACCCAAATGCAAACAGGCTCGAAACCAAGATAAAAAATATGTGAAATGATTTAAGAGACATGTGGTATCATCACCTGGTCATGAAATGCAGTCATAGTTAAAACTATCAAACCGATAAAAAAGAAGACCGTGAACAAGAGTGTTATATAAATTACTTTCTTTTCGGATATCAAGTGCATAAAATATGCGGCTACGAGCGAACCCTTAATTGTAGCAATGAACAAAGCAACGATAACAGCCGTTGTTATAGTCAGATGCAAGTACGATACTACAACCGTTATAACAGTCAACGCCATGAGTGCGACGAAGACAAAAATATATTTTCTGACGTGTTTTTTTATTTCTTCATGTGAGTGTTCCATAATTTCCTACAGTAAATAAAGTGAGGGGAAAAGGAAAATCCAGACAAGGTCAACAAAGTGCCAGTATAAACCGGCAACTTCAATGCGATTGATGAATCGTTGCGGCTCGGTCTTCCACATTTTGCTTCCGGGTCCCCAGAAGTATGCATTAACGATTATTCCACCGATGACGTGAAGACCGTGTAACCCTGTCAATGTAAAATAGGTGGCGAAAAAGTTGTTCGTGCTTGGGAAATGATGATGCTCGAACTTCGCTCCGTACTCAAATGCTTTGATGACGAGGAAAATTAAACCGCACAACACGGTAATTCCCATGTACATTTTATATTTTTTGAAATCTTTCATCATTAACGAAGCCCATGACATAACCATCGTAACACTTGAAGCGATAAGAACGACCGTATTGACAGTTGCAAGGGGAATATTTAATTCTTCCCATCCGTGGGGCCAAGTTGGCGCGCCTATTCTGAGGAGAATGTAGGAAGTAAACAGCGCTCCGAAGAGCATCACTTCTGAAGCAAGGAATAACCAGATTCCGACCTTTGCATTGTATAAGCCGGTTTCCGGGTGATGTTCAATTGTGTGTGGTATCTGCATTCTCGTTCACTTATTTTTCGTTTTGAGGAGTAAAATCTTTTTTCGCGCCAGGTACACTATACTCATAAGGTCCGTGATAGACAGTTGGTAATGTTGTAAAGTTTCCGTGTGCAAGCGGTGGCGCTGTTGTTGCCGTCCAATCAAGAGTTGTTGCTTCCCAATGATTGTCGGTTGTCTTCTTTCCTTTTTTCATGCTTACAAAGAGATTGACAATGAAAAATATCTGGAAGATCGCCATCACCCACGCGGCGATAGACATTACTTCATTCAAATATAAAACACTTTGATTATGAGAATATTGTTCACCACCGTCGTACATACGCCGGGAGAGTCCGACCATTCCTTGAATCAACATCGGGAAGAAAATAAAATTCATACAGACGAACGAACCCCAGAAGTGTACTTTGCCAAGAGTTTCATTCATTGTTCTTCCGGTAAGTTTTGGAAACCACCAATAAATTCCGGCAAAGAGTGCAAAGATTGTTCCCGGTGCAACGACATAATGAAAATGTCCGATGACATAGTATGTGTCGTGCAAATGCAAATCAGAAGTTGCCAATCCAAGTGGTAATCCGGTCAACCCGCCGATTCCAAACATCGGGATAAATGCGAGTGCAAAAAGCATCGCCGTGTTGAATCGAATTGAACCGCCATACAAAGAAACGGCAAGTGAAGTGAGAATGACGATTGATGGGATTGAAATTATCATCGTCGTGGTTTGGAAGAATGCGCTGATGGTTGTGCCCATTCCGGTGATGTACATGTGATGCGCCCAAACGATGAACGACATGAACCCGATGAAGAGTGCAGAATAGACAATGTATTTATATCCCCACAGCGGTTTGCGTGTGTTGTTAGCAATAATCTCAGCAATGATTCCCATTGCAGGGAGAATGAGTACATACACTTCAGGGTGAGCCAAAAACCAGAATAAATGTTGCCAGAGAATCGGAGTTCCGCCGCCTGCATTGACCAATTTTTCTCCGCTTATTACTAATCCGCTTGGTAGAAAGAAATTTGTTCCAACGACTCTGTCAAGCAATTGTAAAATACCTGCGGCTTCGAGCGGGGGGAATGCAAGCAAGAGTAAGAATGAAGTTACAAACTGCGCCCAAACGAAAAAAGGCAATCGCATAAAGCCCAATCCTTTCACCCGCAGTTGTAAGATTGTAACAATAAAATTTATTGCACCGAGCAACGATGAAGTAATCAGGAAGACCATTCCAACGAGCCACCATGTTTGACCTTCTGTAGCGATTTCAGAAAGTGGCGGATATGATGTCCAACCGGAATTTGCAGCGCCGCCGGGAACAAAGAAACTGATAATCATAATCACACCGCCGACAAGATAAATCCAATAACTCATCATATTGAGTTTTGGAAATGCCATATCGGGTGCGCCTATTTGTAACGGCATAACATAGTTTCCAAATGCACCAACACCAAGCGGAACGACGCCAAGAAAGATCATTATTGTTCCGTGCATCGCGCCGAGTGCGTTGTAATATTCAGGAGCCATAATTCCCATCGGCATTCGTTCTTCACCCGTCGCAAGATACCAAATCAATCCTGCCATCGCGATGAACAAAATCCCAACCGTTGTTCCGAGCGATGGTTTGAAACCGGAAACAAACATCGTCAACAAACCGATGATTCCGATTGGCAATACAAAACGGATCACGGGAAACGGTTCCCCGGTATACGCGAGTTGCCATCGCATAATCATCATTAATGTAAAACCGAGAAATAGAAAAAGGAGGGAGGTTACTCCGTACTGAATACCGATGACTTTGTGGTCCGTGGAGAAAACGTACTTACTCCAAAATCCTTGCTCATGATGGTCTGCATCATGGTGGATGTGCGCGTCAACGGTGTGACTACTGGAAGATGTGCTCATGAGACTCTTTTATGATGAAAGAACAAGAAGCACAAACTGATTGTCAGTGCTTCTCTGTGAATTAATATTTAGTTATTTACTTTCGAAAGTAAAATCTGCGGTTTGTGTATCGGATACTCCGACTTTCACTTTCATTGTTTTCGTTCCGTATTTTTCGTGCCATGCTTCCAGTTCGTATTCTCCGGTAGGTAAATCTTTGATTGTGAAATTTCCTTCGCCATCACTTACACCAAAGAACGGATGCTCGAGTACGCCAACCCATGCGCCCATCCAATTGTGAACGTCGCATTTTACGCGAATCATCGTTTCTGCTTTAGCAAATGTTTTTTGAGTTTTCTGCCCTTTGATTGGTTGACCGATATTGAACTGAGGACTGTTCTTTGGAAGAGCATGAATGTTATGCATCGTCGGGTCGCTATTGATAATTTCTAATGGCTGGTTGACCATCATACCGAGAACATGCGGTTTGTACATGCACCCTTGCTGGTCAATGGTTGCTTTGTTTTTGGGTTGAGGAAACTTTTTTCCTTCCAATCCCTTTTTCACGTACACAAAAACCCAACGGAGAGTATTGTTTGCATTCACTACGACTTGGTCGGAAACGACATCTTTGCCGGTGTGAATCTTCATGCATTTCTGGTCGCTTGACATTTTAACCTTAGATGCGGCAGGTTTCCCCCCTTTGAAGTTGATCTTGCCACTAACATTTCCGGAAACAGCAATTGAACTGCAAATGAAGATAAAAAGAACGAATTTACTGATGTTAGTAATCATCGAATGATTTCCTTAGTGTTGAATAATTATACGTTGTCTTGGTTATTGAAAAGGATTGAAGCCTTACTGAAATTCCCGTGATAGATGATTCTTCTTTCACTTTTCGGGAGTCAAAAATACGCATTTTTTTTGTTTAATCAAAAACAGAAACAACCATCGAAACTAAATGATTCCATAAAACAAAACACGGATTACATTGTCTGTAACCCGTGTTCAATCATTATTGAAAAATATAAGATACTAAATTATCACTTGAGATTAACGAGGTGATTTTTTCATCCTCTTAGTAAAAGCAGAATACTCCAACATTTGTGCCGCGAGGTCTAACGGGTAAGTGACCTTCACGTCAACAATATTTGCTTCAGGGTCCATCACCGGCTCAAGGTTCGGCATGACGAATCCGGTGTACGCGGGCGCGTCAAGTTTCTCGACACGTTTCTGAACTTCGTCACGAAGTTTTGTGTCAACTTTTAATCCGTATTTATCAATTAATTCTTTTGCCGCTTTCAAATCCCC
>JACPVN010000396.1 GCA_016191715.1 Ignavibacteriota bacterium
CTTGGGATTTTCTTCTATCTCTACCTCAAAAAGAAACATACGGAGTTTATGAAGAATGTAGGTCTGCTACGATACAGCATCATCGCTTTTTTATTCTTGACGATGACCACGCTGCCAATCAAAATGATCCTGAGAATCTTTTTCAACATCAAATATGTATGGGTAACACCTTGGTTTAACATATGATGGGAAGCGAAAGCATAGATATAGTGCAATCGAAGCAGCGCACTGTTGTTAAGAAAAAATCGAAGTTCGTTGCACTGATTGAAGAAGAAACGTGCACAGGATGTGAAGTCTGCATAGAATTTTGTCCTGTTGATTGTATTGTTGTTGTTTTCAATCCCAATCCGGAATTGCATACGTATGTGTGTCGTGTGATTGAAGAACCATGCACCGGATGCACACTTTGCGTGAAGGAATGTCCGTGGGAATGTATCGCGATGGTTCCGAGAACAATTATATGATAAGGATTTTCAAACAGCGAAGATTGATTCCGGTTGAAGAGCGAAGATATGGAGCGATCTTTGTCGTGAGTGCCGTACTACTGGCAGTGACAACTGTTTGGGCTGTGATTGATGAAGTTTGGGTGCGCAGACCCTGGAAGGAATTTCAAAATGAATTTCATAAACTTGACCTTCAGAAAGCAGAAGATGAACTGAGACAGACACAGGAAAAGTTCGAGAGCGAGGAAGTTCAAGCACGCTATACAGACATTCAGCAACAACTTCGTGGCGCTGAAACGGCACTGGAGAGTGAAGAATACCAAAAAAGTTTTAAAGAATTAGAGAACATCAAAGCACAAATTGCCGAGATTGCTCAGGAACTCCAGTTCACTCGAAGTGAAGCAGATGAAACTTATTATTACTTCAAAACGGCATTGCACAAGGGAAAGCCGGCAGAGAAAGAAAAACAGAAACTGAATAAACTCGAAGCAGAAAAAGAACGACTCTCAAATTACCTGGACTCACTTCAAGAGAAGCGACTTGAACGTGAACAGTCTCTTCGGACATTTGAACACACGGTAGAACGTTTGAAAGACAGTCTAACTTCCTCGAAAGCCGATATTCTTGTATGGCAAAGAAAAATTGAAGCAATCAAATCACGATCAATAGAGATTAAGCAGATCATTCTGCCGGACTTTGACGATAATAATTTCGGCGGGAAAATCAGTCGTGTGGAGCGGTGCGTAACGTGTCATCTTGGTGTTGACAAGTCAGGATTTGAAAACGAGAAAGAGCCATTCTCACGTCATTCATATCTGCTGGATCTCCATCCTGTCGAAAAATTTGGTTGTACACCCTGCCACGGTGGACAAGGTGTTGCATTGACGGCGAGATCAGCTCATGGCGAGGTTGAATTCTACCACAATCCGCTGCTCGGAGAAGGAACTCGTGAGCGTTTGTGCGGCAAGTGTCATGAAGATTTAGAATTTCCTGAGTCACCCACCCTTTCCGATGGACGATCATTGTTTGAGTCGTCAGGATGTCTCGGATGCCACAATGTTGAAGGGTATGTTAAAGTTCCGAACATTGGTCCACCGCTCAATCGGATTGCTGTCAAAGTGAAACCTGCATGGTTGATGCGTTGGATTTTGAATCCGAAGAGTTATCTTCCACAAACAAAGATGCCGAATTTCCGCTTCACGGAGGACGAAGCCAATGCCGTACGAGCATATCTGCTGGATGCGAGTGAGTCCGCCTTCGGCGGACCGAAACTGCCCGACGGGTCGGATCGTCGACAGCGCATCACGGAGAGGAGTTTCGATGCTCGATGGATTCAGGAGGGAGAAACAATCTTTCGCATGGCTCGATGTATTAGTTGTCATCAGGTAGATGGCAAAGGCGGAACAATTGCTCCCGATTTAGTGAACATCACGACTAAAGTACAGTTGGATTGGCTCTTCGATTGGATTGAGAATCCAAGAGCGTATCAGCCCAACACTAAAATGCCTCGCTATCGATTCACCGATCAAGAAATCCTGAAGATCATTACCTATCTCAATAGTCTGAAAACTTCTGAAATATCATCGGAGGATGAAAACTTTGCTTACTCCTCCGGAGAAGTGAAGCGAGGTGAAAAACTTGTGATAGAGTATGGATGTCTCGGTTGTCATGATCCGGTGGGACAAGAAGTTGTTGGAGGGAAAGTAGGCGCTGACTTGACATTCTTTGGGGATAAACCGATTGAGAATTTTGATTTTGGCGATGTGATAAATCTCCGCACAAAAGAAGCTTGGGTTCTTTCCAAACTCCAGAATCCCCGTGTGTTTGCAACTGACAGAATCATTCAAAAGATGCCGGATTTCGGCTTTGGTAAAGCAGAAGCAAAAATGCTGTCAACGGTTCTTCTCGGCTTGACGGAAGAACGGCTACCTGAACCATTTATTCAGAAACGCAGAACTGTGAATGACAACGCACCTCTGGGAGAATTTCGGAAATTGGTTGATGATTTAAATTGTCTTACGTGTCATAGGATTTATGGGCTGGGTGGTACACTTGCGCCCGATCTCTCCTACGAAGGCAGTCGAGCAAATGCAGAGTGGCTGAAAGAGTTTTTACGGAATCCGACCACTCTCCGACCGACGCTCGTCGAGAGAATGCCGAAGTTCAATCTTCCCGAACATGAGATTGATATCATCGTGAATTATATGAAAACTGTCCTGATAAATAACAATATTCCTTCGGACTTCTTAAACGGCACAAAGATTTCAAAAGAGGAGATTGAGAAGGGACGAAAACTTTACTACGAGAAATATCGCTGTCAATCGTGCCATCAGGTCAACTATGAAGGGGGAACGATGGGACCGGAGTTGATCTCATCCGACAACAACATTCGTCTTCGAAGAACAGTTGGGTGGATTTTTCAGTGGATCAAGAATCCCAAAGCACTTGACCCCGCAACACTGGAACCTGTCCTGGGTTTGTCTGATGAGGAAGCTTTACTGATTACAAAATATCTGCTGAGTTATTGATGCAACACTTGTTCACTAAACTGCAATCTACTGTCTGCCATCTGCAATCCATCATCGTCTGCCTTTTTATTGTTGCCGGATGTCAATCAAATAAAGAAGTGAATGAGCAACATCAAATGCCTGAACCTTCTCTGCCGAGACGAGAGATTATTGGTGAAAGATTATACCAGCGCTACTGTGCAGGCTGTCACGGAACAACGGGTGAAGGAGATGGGTTACATAGTTACACACTGAATCCACCACCGGCGAATCATACAGACGGTGTTTATATGAAGAACCTATCTGATGAATATCTCTTTGACGTTATCAGCAACGGCGGAGTTTCAGTAAAGAAGTCCACGGAGATGCCGAGGTGGAAAGATATACTAAACAAGAATGAGATTGGAAATTTGATCCTCTATGTTCGGACGTTGCCAAAGAAACGGCTGGCTCAAGACATTGAGGAAAAATCTCCTTAGGGGGCTGATTCATCAGGCGTGGAATCTTTCTGCCTCGTTCACTACAATAGTGAGCGGTGATGGACAAAAGCAGATGCCATTCTTGCCAAAACTATCAAAGATAAATTTGAACAGAACACCAGCCGACTTGGTTCACTCA
>JACPVN010000397.1 GCA_016191715.1 Ignavibacteriota bacterium
ACGACAAATGGCGGAACAAATTGGTCTCAACTTACAAGCGGAACAACTGCAAAACTTCTTGAAGTGACATTTAAGAGTACGTCTCTTGCGATTGCAGTGGGTGATAGTGGCAAAATATTAAAAAGTACAAACCTTGGTGCAAGCTGGGTGAAGAAAAATACAAGTAACAAAGGATATAATGCAGGTGTAGCATTTTATTCTTCGACAAATGGTTATGTCGCGGGGTGGGACACTTGTCCATCCGGTCAATTCACAGGGTCACACTTTAAATTCAGATATACTAATAATGGAGGTGATACTTGGGTGGCTGATACTAGCAGTAACTGTTCAATATTTGGTCTTCTTATCGCTTCAAAGAACATGAGTGTATCAATGCCTGGCTCCTCAACCACGTTTATTGTAAAGAGTCTGGGTAAAGTGTATAAACAAACTTCTTTTAATGGAAATTGGTGGGATCAAACCAGTACTACAGATATGGATCTTCGAGGTGTACATTTTGCTAATACAACTGTTGGATATGCAGTTGGACCGTATGGTGTAGTTATAAAAACTGTCGATGGTGGTGCGAATTGGTCTGAAGTTACGCCAGCATTCTCCAGAGAACGAATTTTTGGTGTGGATTTTTATGATGCAAAATATGGATTTGTTGTTGGGGAAATGGGAAACATGACGTATAGAACAAATAACGGTGGTTCTACGTGGATAAAAACAACAATTCCTTCCTCTGTTATTCTCAATGATGTAGATTTCCTTACATCAACTTCCGCAGTTGCGGTTGGTGCAGGGGGAACAATTTTTCGTTACTCGGGAGGTTGGTCAGCGAAAACAAGTGGGATTACAAAAAATTTACATGGTGTATCCTTTCCGAATCAAAACAACGGTTGTGCAGTTGGCGATTCGGGTTTTATCGTTGTTTCCAACAACGGTGGAAACACGTGGTCATTGTCATATTCGGGAACGTCACAAAATCTCTATGGTGTAGATTTTACTGATACATTATATGGCTGGGCAGTTGGTGCATCCGGTACGATAATAAAAACAACTGACGGAGGAAGCAACTGGTTTTACCAAACAAGCGGTACAGCACAGTCATTACAAAGTGTAGATTTTACGGATAGGAATAATGGAACTGCCGTAGGTGCAAATGGTACAATTTTACATACAATCAATGGTGGAATAAATTGGTTGCCTCAAACAAGTGGTACAACAAATACACTCTATGGGGTTTCATTTACTAACAAGCAGTTTGGCATTATCACGGCATCAAATGGGCTAATTCTTTTTACTGCTAATTCCGGTAGCATCTGGTTTAAAGATACCTGTGAAACCTCAAACACTCTCTATGATATTTCATATGTTAATAATTGTGGAACAGTTGTTGGAAGTGAAGGAACGGTATTGCGGACTGACACCGGAAAATTTGTTTTTAATCCACCGATTCCTCCGGCAGGTTTCGATTTCGGAAATGTTGCGACGACAACATCCCGAGCCGATACACAACAAATAATGAATGTTGGATTAAGTTCTTTGACTATTTCATCTATCGTTTCGGATAATACAGAATTTTCAATATCTCCTCTCAATACGGCTATGTCATCCGTCCCTGATACAGGTGGTTCATGGATACTATTTCCCGATTCAGTATTCACATTACGAATTGTGTTTACACCTTCCGTCGTTGGTATCCGCATTGGTCATATTATCTTTACACATAATTCCCCCGGTTCTCCGGATACATTAACCGTAACAGGAAACGGATCGGAAACTGATTTGGAATTGACGTATAAATTCGGTTATCCACCAACAAACTATCCAACTTCACTCTGTTTCCCGGCACATCATAAAGATGTCGTGGCGATGGTGTTTATCGCGCCTGCAACAGGAACGCTCGATAGTTTCCATTTTCAAACGTGTAATGTCGGGGCGTTAGACAATACTGTGTACTTGCGAATCCATAAATCGAGATATGGTTTGAATTCCGGTCCCGCGTATGATGGATATGAACAATGTACTGCATGGGGAACATATCCAAATACCAACGACCAGGATAAACAGATTGCCGCTTTCAGTGAAGATGCAACTGGTCCATGGATTTCAACAACAGGAAGCAGTCCTGCTTCTCAGTCGCCCGCCCTACAGGAACTTTGGGGCGCGGGTGGCTATCCGCTTATTGTAGAACCGAATTCAATTGAACATGTTGATTTAGATGATTTGCCAACCGATCTCTCTATACAAAAAGGAGATTCGTTGTTTGTTTCCATCAGAATCAAGAGTACTCCTGAAGGAACACATAACGGAGAAATACCAACCGATCCTCCGACCGAATTCGCGGCATATAAATATCCGAATGAACTGTGTGAAACACCGTACACTCCAGTGTATAAATTTTATGAACATGAAGAAATATCCTCGGAGTGTCCCCAGGTGGATAACACTCGCGGATGGAGAACCGTCTGTAACGGTGTGGATTTAGGCGGGTTCGTTTTCAACTGGTGGTTCTCAATGACACCGTCATCCGATCCGCCTCCGGAAATAGATTCCTATACACAGATACCTCCATTAGTTATGCCAAATCCGGTAGAAGTAATTGTTACTACAGCCAATGACGATATTACAAGTGCGCGAATTGACCCCTGTTCATGTTATACAGTTCCACCATCTACGGTAATGAATAATATTGGTGGCGATACGTGGGAAGCACAACTCCCCGGATATCCCCCCGGCACAGAAGTTTGTTATCAAGTCACCCTTACAGATAGTAGCGGTCAGACAACTACTTCGGCGCCGGTTCAATACACGGTTGTTGACCTTGAACTTGATGAAATACAAACTACACTCGACACCATTTCAAACAGACTGAGTGGATTTACAGGTACTACGATAGCGTCTTCGAGTTTCTTCCTCCCTTCCGGAAATTACGACGGAGCAAATGACCCGTTGGACAATGGGACGGCGGGACCATTTAATCTGGGAGGAAAATTTATTTTTTTCAATGACACTGTACAGTATGCCTGGATTGGAGTAGATGGTGCTGTCTCATTATCTAAACTTTCAACCGATACTAATCATATCAATCGGTACGGACTTTTTGTTTCAGATCCGAAACAGTTTGAATCTCTTAATCCGACCGGATTCCTAATAGCGCCTTTCTATGCAAACTTCCTGTATAATGATTCGAGCATTATTTCGTATGGTATTGATACAACGCTTGGAGAACATAAATTTATCATCCAATGGTGGATGTATGAAGATTGGTGGAGTATGAATAAACTAAAACAGACATTCACATCCGTGAAATTCCGAGCGATTCTCAATCTCAGCAGAGGAACGGTGGAAATTCAATACGATGAAATTCCGGTGGACCTTACTCGATTCATATCGTACATTGCTATTGAAACCCCGGGGACGAACTCTTTGAGTGTCTTCAAATACAATGGCTCGCCTCAGGACATGTTATTTGATACGATTCTCACATTTAGATTCACTCCTGCTGTGCGTGTTTCTGTCTGTGATAAATGGGACATGTTGTCACTGCCTGTTCTTCCGTTTGACGGAGACTATCGTCCTACTTCGATTTATCCTTCAGCCGTTTCAGATGCTTTTGTCTATTGTGACGCAGTACAATATTGCGCACGAAATCAACTCACGATGGGTGAAGGATTTTGGCTGAAGTTCAATGGTGCATCTTCGCTACGGATTGTTGGAGAAAAAATTGCATACTTGGAAGTTCCTGTTGTGAAATCATGGAATTTAATTGGTTCGATATCTTACAGTCTTCCTACTTATAGAATTTCGCACGATCCATGGTGGGCTGAACTTGGACCGTTCTGGGAATGGAACTGCAATGGGTATATACAAGTAAATCAACTCAAACCTGGGAAGGGATATTGGGTACGTTCAGACACCAACGCAATTTTGTATCTCGATATATTAAATTGGGGAAAAACGCCTCAACAGCAAGAAGTAACTCTCGAACAACTTGATGAATTTACTCTGCAAGATGCAAGCGGAGGGAGTCAATCATTGTACATCGGAAAAGAAACCGGAATCAATGTTCCTTTGAGGTATTTTGAATTGCCACCGATGATGCAGGAAATGTTTGATGCACGGTTTGCTTCCGGCAGGATGGTTGAAGTATATTCTGAAACGATGCACAAGGATGAGCAATCACGATTTGTTATCGAATTGAGTAATGTCTCGTTTCCTGTGACAGTGAAACCGCTTTTCAATTCCGATCCCGAGGTACAGTATGTAGTGTCGGATGATGAGAATGGAAAGTATATTGGTGAACAAGTGATTCATTCTAAGGAAGAAATTACAATTTCACATTCTTCTGTAAAGAGAATAGTCATCAAAGTCTCGAATGGTTCTGTTGCTCTCCCGAAAGAATTTTCCTTGAGACAAAACTATCCGAACCCGTTCAATCCGAAGACACTATTGAAATATGAGTTACCGATGGATGCGCATGTAACGCTCAAACTCTTCAATATTCTCGGTCAGGAAGTGGCAACACTCGTGAATGGAATTCAGGAAGCCGGATATCACACGAAGGTATGGAGCGCTGAATCCATGCCAAGCGGAATGTATTTCTACCGCCTGGAAGCAACTGGTGTTTCAGATCCGACTCAACGATTTACCGATGTGAAAAAAGCAATCTTGATAAAATAATCCAAAACGAAAGAACATTAGCCCACAGAGATTCTACTAATCAACGTTAGGGATTACAGTCTTTGTGGGCTATTATATTTCATAGGGGGTACGCTGTACCGTATTTTTTTTAATTCCAATTTATTTAGTATTTAGAGTTTCAAATTTCGGAATGTTGACATCCACCATCGTGTAGTATAACTTCAATTTTTCTATGTATCTCCAACTCAACGCAGAAAAAATAATTGAAACAGCAGAGAAACTCCACCGGAGAATACAAGAACGGTTCCCGGAATCAGGTCCCTCGAATGTGGGAGGTGAAGTCGTGTCTCTCTCCCGCCAATCCGCACAACGTGCGAAAGAAATTGCCCGTCCGATGCTTATGTTCAGAATTTGTATTGGATTGTTCATTCTCCTTTTCATCACAACGACAATAAAAATATTACTTGAAGTGGATTTCGGTCCGGTTGCCAACACTCTTTCTGAATTTCTTCAGGCAATGGATGCTAGTATTGAAATCATAGTCTTGTGTGGCGGCGGAATATTGTTTTTGATGACACTTGAAACAAGAATGAAACGTCGCCGTGCGTTAAAGAAATTACATGAGTTGCGTTCTCTCGCTCACGTCATTGACATGCATCAGTTGACGAAAGACCCGGAAGGGATGAGGAATGAGGGAACATCCACACCATCTTCTCCCGAAAGAATGTTGTCACCGTTCGAGTTGCAACGGTATCTTGATTATTGCAGTGAGTTACTTTCCATTATCAGCAAACTTGCGGCACTCTACATTCAGCATTTCCCCGACCAACAAATTTCCGAAGCAGTAAACGATGTCGAACAATTGTCGGACGGTTTATCGAGAAAAATCTGGCAGAAGATTATGATCATTGATAAAGGGAGCCATTGATTTTAGTTGGTATAGGTGCGTTATTAGCATTCGCTCCGGGAGTTTTCTGGCTTTGGAATTTTCTTCAAAAAGATAAAGCAGAGCCCGAACCAATACATCTGTTAGTGCGAACTTTTTTCTACGGTATGCTGTCGGTGATACCGGCTTTTCTTCTTGAATTTCCGCTTGATGCATTATCAGCAACACTCGTTGCGGCTCCTCTTGTAGAAGAACTCTGTAAACTTCTTGCCGTGCGCTTGTCGGTGTATAACCATGTCGAGTTTAACGAACCGATGGATGGGTTTATCTATTCAAGCGCGGCAGCATTGGGATTTGCTTCACTGGAAAATGCATTATATGTTGGCTCAGCAATTTTCGACCCTGCACAAACACTCGGAGATGTGAGTATGCTGTTTATCGTGCGTGGTTTAATAAGTGTTCCAAGCCATGCTATTGATTCGGGAATGTGGGGATACGCATTAGGATTAGGAAAGTTCAGTGAGAAGAAAAAGGCGCGGCTGTATCTCGTAGAAGGGTATTTTATCTCCGTCGGTTTGCATGCGGGATTTAATTTTTTAGCAACAATGAATCTGGGTTGGTGGCTTGTACAGTTTGTTGTGTCTTTTGCTTTTCCTTTACTGAATAAAAGAACAAAACATCTTGCAACATTTACGCCGTTCAATGAGAAGGCAAAGAAACGATTAGAACGTGGGATAGTGAACGATGCTCCACCCCCGGTATTAACAAGACACGAGCGGAAAAAGAATATTCATTCTGCTAAATCGGGAAATGGAGTCGTCTGTAAAAACTGCGGGAGGGTTTTTACTTCTTCTCCAAAATATTGCCTTGCGTGTCTTTCTCCAATTGATACGAAGGAGGAATAATCGAAATGTTCATGGAGTTAAAATATGATATTCACTCGGTTTATTGTCGCTGGGAATCTGCAACTCTGTCGCTTCATTACGATGATACGGAACTTCCCGAAGGAGTTGCTGAAGATTCGCTTCACTTGTTGAGGTTGGATGGTACAACGGTTTCTCGCACCGTCTCTGAGAGGTAGAATATGACCGGCAGTATGAGTGAACACGATGAAGTATTTTCCATTTAATTAGAACCGTCCGGAATTATTAACAGAGCATTCGATAACATTTCGCCTATAAATTTGTCCGATGAAGAATCGGACTCTCCCGAATCACCGTTTTACAGGTTTCTTATTTCATCCGCGCAATCAACAACAAATCCGCATCATTGCGATACTGTTCAAACTCGATTGCCGTTGCAAGATATGCCTCGTCAAAATCTGAATTTAACGTGCGGGCTTTTTCATACCAACTCAGCATTTCCTGCATTTCTCCTAATAGTGCGGCAACTTTTGCTCTGTTTAAGATAGTATAACTGTTTGTTGAATCCAGTTCAATTGCACGTTGCGCCGAGTTGACCGCTTCCGTTCGTGAATGTAGTTTTGCCGAGAACAAACTCGCATACATGTGATACTCCGGAATATTGGGATTTTTTTCTCGTTTGAGATTCACCATGCGAAGCCCTTGTTTGTACGTTTGCTGTGCTTCAGAATTCTTCCCGGAATGTTCATACGATAAACCAAGAAAATAAAATAGTTCGTGACTGCTTTGAAGAACCTTCATCCCGGAAGTGATGAGCGATTCTGCTCTTGTATGGTACTTCAGTGAGATTAATAACGGCAAAACATCTTCATAGATCAAAACTTTCGCGGGTTCAAACTCAATTGCTTTTTCGTAGCAGAACATGGCGCTATCGGTTACGCCTAACCGTTGATATGCTAAACCTAAATTCGTCCAGGGATAATCAATGTTCGGTTGGAGTTCCACTGCTTTCCAAAACATGTGTTTTGCTTCTGTGTAGTTCTTCAGTTGAGCATAACCGATACCCAAATTTGAAGTAATGACCGCATCATTCGGATTGAGTTCGTGAACACGCTTGAGATACGTGACCGCCTTTGCCGGTTCTCCAAGATTATCAAAATAGAGGATTGCCGCACGGGTCAACGCGGCGATATTATGTCCATCCAACGAAAGCGAGCGCTGAAAGTACTCCATCGCTTTACTTTGATTGCCACGTAGTTGTTCGATACTTCCGTAAACTGCAAACGCCTGTGCATTTGTTTTTTCATTCTTCAGAACATTGGTAATTGTTGTCTCGGCTTCATCCAAAAGTTCGGTTCGTTGGTCCCACCCCTTTTCATATTGTAGTACTTTTGATTCTGCTAATAATAATGATGCAGCAAGGAAATCGGGTTGTTTGTTCACGGCTTCAGTGAAGCATGCGATGGCAATCGCGTTCTCACTGCTTCCTGATTTTGTTGTTTGGTACAATCCCCGCAGGTAGGCTTCGTACGCTTCGGGAGAAATCTTTCTTGTATG
>JACPVN010000398.1 GCA_016191715.1 Ignavibacteriota bacterium
ATTAAACACGCTGTGCCAATATAGAAGGAGGGAGTTATGCCTGTGTTAATCCTGTGTTACGAAATTGTTAAGTTTCATAATGGTTGTGTTGTGGAGTCAGGTCTTTCGACCTGACACAGACACCAGTAAGTAATCACTTACATCACCGGAAAATATCCAACCTTACTTACAATCTCCTGTCCTTCTTTGCTGAGAATCCAATCAATGTATTCTTTCAACGCACCTGTTGGTTTACTTCGGAGGTACATGTAGAGGTAACGTGAGATAGGATATTTATCGGACTTCACGTTTTCTTCTGTCGGCTCGTAGGCGGGGGAGTTTGCATCTTCTTTCACTTTCAAAAATCTGATTCCCTTTCCGTACGCCGTACCGCCGTACCCGATTCCGTTTTTATCCTTCGCAATTGCGTTCACCACTGCGGCTGTGCCGGGCATGTTCTGAGCGCTTGCGGCAAAGTCATCACCGTTCAAAACATTATCTTTGAAATAAACATACGTACCGGAGTTATTCTCTCGGCTGTACAAAATAATTTTAGTATCGTTGCCGCCAACTTGTTTCCAGTTCGTGATGTTCCCTTTGTAAATTTCCCGAATCTGTTCGAGCGATAATTCTTTTACCGGATTTAACTCATTAACGTACAGTGCAAGTCCGTCTTTTGCCGCTTTGATTTCTACGCCGAGAGTGTTGTAACGCTGTTTGAGTTTTCCTTTTTCCGATTTCTTCATCGGGCGCGAGGCGTTGCAAATATCTGTCGTGCCGTTAATAAGCGCGGAGATTCCTGTTCCCGAGCCGCCGCCCGTTACCTGAATCGTCGCTCCGGGATGTTTCGACATGTAAATCTCAGCCCATCGCTGACCAAGAATGACCATCGTATCCGACCCCTTCACGGTAATGGTTTCGCCCTGTTGCATGAAACCGAAGGTCGAAAGTGCGATGATGAGTGTGATAATTATTTTTTTCATTTGTTATTCCTTTGTTTTATTCATTTGTGACAATGTAGTGATACTTGTGTAGTTGGAACAGTGTCATTCCTGCGCCAGCAGGAATCCATTCAGGCGACGTTGATTGGATTCCGCATTAAATGCGGAATGACAACTCTAACACCCACAACTGAAGTTGTGGGCTATATGTTATTTTGAAATCTTAAATCATAAATCCTGAATCTGTAATCGCCAATCAGAAATCAGAATTTATATTGCACTCTCATCGTCAATACGTTGTCTTTCACATCATCTTTGAAAGAGGAGAGAGAGCCTGTTGCTGACGAGTTTACTTTTTCATTCGAGACCATGTCGTAATAAAGAACAAACTTTACATTCTGATCCCAGTGATAAATCCATCCCAAACCGAGGGTACTGAATCTTACATCTGCGGCAGTGAGATTGCTTCCACTTGCGCCAATGTCGTTTCCTTCAATATCAGAGTTCGGGTCATAGACATCGTACTTCAACATGAACTGGTTATCTAATCCAATGTTCTGGATGTAATTGAGATACCAACCGGAAAAATTTCTCAAATACAATGCGCTCGTGGATGTTGCCGGATTGTAAAACTGACTCGATGAAGAAGCGCCGGGTTGTTTTCCGGTAATGAATTCTCCCCGCAACGACATTCCGCCAAGTACCGGTAAGTCATAATACATCTGAGCATCGAACCCATAGTACGTTCTGCCAAATGTATTGAGAGAATCCGATGTTGTCGAATGGAGTTTGTATAGTTTTGTTGCCGCAGAGTTATCAATCTCATACACTTTAGAATTATTGCTGAGAACTTTTCCGGAGTAGAGTGAGAAACCCCCATCTATTGCAAGATTTTCTCCTTCAAACGGAAGTGTGAAACCAAGTCGCCCGATAAAATCTTTGTTGTTGTCATTTTCGTTTGCGTTCGGAAGAACTCCGTTGAAAATTCCTGCTTTCAAACTAAAGTAACTCAACGTTCCGTATTCCGGCATAATTTCTATCTTTGCGCCAAGGTCTCGTTCGCCGGGGAAGAGTGTTTGATACATTCGTGAACGTTCGGGTGTCTCTCGGCTTGACGATGAATATGAAATTTCAAATCCGAACGGTCTATCAAAAACTCCGGCAGTTAATCCGATAGTTCTTAGCCACGGCTCTTTGATTGAAACATACGCGTCCTTAATCCCCACGCCGCCTTGTGTAACATCAATTTGCAACACTGCTTGAGTGAGGTCGTTATCGTAATTTACTTTTACTCGTCCGCGCCGAACCTGAAATCGGGAATCGCTGAAGGGAGGGAAATCACCGCCCGCAAGTGATTTCGCACCTGCCGTATCAGCAATTTGAAATTGTGCCTGAATGTATCCAGACACTTTGATTTTCTTCAACGCATCGAGTGTGGTTTTCATTTCGAGCATTGTCTCGTTCATCCCATCGAGCGCGCCCTGAATCTCATCAACATCATCTTTAGTTGCTACTTGAGAAGAATCTTGTGCGAAGAGGGAAAATGAAAGTAAAATAATTACAAAGAGAATTGGTAATAGTCGTGTCATGTGTCTTTACATTGGTATAATTTCAATGCAAAGATACAATTACGACGTTACGGAGAAATGAAGGAGAGGTTAAGAAATTGTTAAGAAGTATCGGACGAACGTGTGAGTATTATTATCATTTCATGCCTTCAACATGAAACTAAACACACTCCCTTTTCCGATTTCGCTTGATACTTCAACATGACTCCCATGCGCTTCAATGATATGCTTGACGATTGCAAGTCCCAGTCCTGTTCCGCCTGATTCACGTGAGCGTTCTCTATCAACCCGATAGAATCTCTCGAAGATTCTGGCAAGATGTTCTTGAGCAATTCCAATTCCGGAATCCTTTACCGCGATTTTTACTTTTCCATCAGATTGAAATGATGAAACAGTCACACTTCCTTTCGGTTGTGTGTATTTGATTGCATTATCAATCAGATTGATAACTGCTTGTTTGAGTCGTTCCTGGTCGCCGAAAGCCGAAAGGGGAGAAGTCTTTTCGTATTGAAGTGAAATAGATTTCTGTTCGGCGAATTGTTTCATTTCAGAAATAATATTTGAAAGGAAATCATTTACATCAAAATACCGAAAACTCATTTTCATTTCGCCTGATTCAATTCGGGATATTTCAATCAAATCGCCAAGCAACATATTGAGTCGTTCTGTGTTTTTTAATGCACGCTCTACAAAATCTCTGTTCACTTCCTTATCATCAAGCGCGCCGTGAAGAAGTGTTTCCAACATTCCTTGCATTGCGAAGATTGGAGTACGTAACTCATGAGAAACATTACCAAGAAACTCGCTCCGCACTCGTTCAAGTTTCTTTAATTTGCTGATGTCTTCGTTGAGTTTATCAACCATGCTGTTCAAACTCTCCGCTAATTTTCCTAATTCGTCAGAATTACGGACAGGAATTCGTTTATCCAGATTTCCCGACCGGATATCCTCAGCAATCGTTGCCATGGTGGAAATTGGCTTTGCAATTCGTTTCGAAACAAAGAATGTAACTGCGGCAACAACTAACAAAACAAGTACGCTTGTAAAAATTATTTTCGTCTGAATATCACGCATGACTTCATCCACATACGTTAACGGGACGCCAAGACGAAGAAACTTCACATTCGAGAAACCACGCTCTGGTGGGAAGGGGAGACGGATAAGTTTTGCAAGATACAGCATGTCAATGTTTATCGTTGTGCTGTGGCGGACGTTGGTTCCGAATTCTTTTATTAACGCTTCCTGTACTTCCGGTCGGAGAAGATGATTTTCAACGTTGGTAAGTTGGGACTCCGGTAGTTCCGA
>JACPVN010000399.1 GCA_016191715.1 Ignavibacteriota bacterium
GGCACAAGAAGAATGAAGTCATCGTCATGCAGGTGCTTGACCCGCTTGAACGAAGCTTTGCCTTCGGTCGGGATGCAGTCTTCAAAGATTTGGAAACAAACGAAGAGTTGACGACTCAGCCATGGCACATTCAAAAAGCGTATCAGGAATCAATGAAGAATTTTCTTGAAACCTATAAGCGTGAATGTCGCGAACACAACATTGATTATGTTCTGCTCGATACTTCAATGCCGTTTGATACTGCATTGTTTTTATACCTGAACAAGCGAATGAAACTTGGATAGTTCACATCCAAAAGATTATCGCTTGCTTGATGTCGGTTGCGGTTTACGAAAGCGTGAAGGTGCAATAGGGATAGATGTCAATCCGCGTTCACAAGCAGATGTTATCCACGATTTGAATTCATTCCCCTATCCTTTTTCCGATAATCACTTCGATGAAATCATTTGCGATAACGTCATTGAGCATCTCAATGATTTTTTGAAAGTGATGGAAGAGTTGTATCGCATTGCAAAACCGGACGCTCGGCTCACTGTTGTTGTACCGCATTACTCTCACCGATACGCGCACACCGACCCGACACACAAACACTTCTTCGGTGTTCACTCATTCGATTATTTTATTGAAGGAACTGATAACTCGGAGTTTCTTTATTCAACCGCAAAGTTTGAAATGCTTTCTGTTGAGTTTGAAAAAGGATTAGATGTGCGGTATTGGTTTGACAGAATCATCCTGGATTTTGCCAATAAGCGGAAGGATTTGTATGAGAACCGGTTGGCGAATATTTTCCCGTTGAGAAATTTGACGTTCGAACTGAAAGTCAAAAAGTAGAAATTATTTTCTACCTTCTCTGTGAATTATCCCTTTGAAAGATTTTCCTTCTTCAGTATCAATAATAACATTGTCATTATGCCAAATAACTTTCTCAGCAAGAATTTCTTTAATGCCTTGTAAATCACGACGAACGCCGGCAACACCATCTTGAAGAACAACAAACGACTGAAACAATCCCTCTAATCGTTTGTTAGTATTTTCAAGTCCGATGATTACACCATCAAGTCGTTGATTCGTTTTAGTCACTTCACCAATAACACCATCAAGGCGTTGATTCGTTTTAGTCACTTCACCAATCACACCATCAAGTCGTTGATTCGTTTTAGTCACTTCACCAATCACACCATCAAGGCGTTGATTCGTTTTAGCCACTTCACCGATCACACCATCAAGGCGTTGATTTGTTTTAGCCACTTCACCAATCACACTATCGAGTCGCTGATTGGTTTTCGTTGCTTCACCAACTACACCATCAAGGCGTTGATTTGTAGATGAAACATCGGTTCGCAATCCCTTCATCTCATGAAGGATTTCTTTTAAAATCTGTTCTTCCATAACGATACTTCTTTCTGTTTGAATATAGTCAACTTCTTTTAGGAAGTCAAACGTTGCTGTACTTTGGATATTAGAATCTCCTTTGATATACTAACGTCCACTAAAATATTCTGAAAATCTTAATTTAATGCAACAAAACAATCTCATCGTCAAAGGCGCACGCGTCCACAATCTCAAGAATATTGATGTGGAAATGCCGAGGGAAAAACTCGTCGTCATCACGGGGCTTTCCGGTTCGGGCAAATCGAGTTTGGCTTTTGATACGATTTATGCAGAAGGTCAACGCCGCTACATGGAAACAATGTCGGCGTATGCGCGGCAATTTCTCGGCGGACTCGAACGTCCTGATGTTGATTACATCGAAGGACTCAGCCCTTCTATTTCCATCGAACAAAAATCTATTTCACACAATCCGCGTTCAACCGTTGGAACAGTGACAGAGATTTATGATTATCTCCGATTACTGTTTGCGCGTGTCGGAACACAGTTTTGCTACAACTGCAATCAATCCGTTCAAAAACAATCGGTTGACCAAATTATTGATTCGGTCATGGCGTTGAAATCAGGAACAAAGTTACAAATACTCGCTCCTGTTGTTCGTGGAAGGAAAGGTCATTACCGGGAATTGTTTGAAGAAATTCTGAAAGACGGCTACCTGCGCGTTCGGGTTGATGGAGAAACGAAAGAGATTTCTGAAGGAATGCAAGTTCAACGTTACAAAATTCACAATATCGAAGTTGTTGTTGATAGAATTATTCTTGAGAAGGATTTACGCTCGCGTGTTTCTGAATCAATCGAAACCGCTTTAGAACTTGGTGAAGGTTCAGTCATCGTTCATGATGACACGAACGAACAATTGTACAGTCAACATCTTGCCTGTGTTCGATGCGGCATCAGTTACGAAGAACTTGCGCCAAATTCGTTTTCCTTCAATACGCCGTACGGCGCTTGCCCCGATTGCAACGGCTTGGGAGTGAAACGGGAGTTCGATACCAACCTAATCATTCCTGATGATTCACTTACCATTGCAGAAGGAGGAATAGAGCCGATGGGAAAGCCGAAAGAAACGTGGTTGTGGAGTCAACTTCGTGCAGTGGCAAAGCGGTTTAAGTTTGATTTCAGCACACCGATAAAAAAATTACCAAAGAAAATCCGAGACATCATTTTGTATGGCTCCGGTGATGAGAAGTTGGAAATACTTTATACATCCTCAACAGGAAGAA
>JACPVN010000379.1 GCA_016191715.1 Ignavibacteriota bacterium
CCCAACAATAAATCTTCCTCGCAAATCAGGAGTTCCGTTTGTACCATCGCACAATTTCCAGTTCGAAGGGATTGAAGCAATAGAACCGCTCCACATCAATATTCCACCAACCGGCGTACCGATTTTGTCCGGGTTCGCTGTTGTCATGACAGAGTTGTCGGTATTGAATCTGATGGAGTCTGCTTTTACTAATCCAGAAGAGGGCATTGCGTTGGTAAATCCGGCCACAGCCGCCGTAATATTTGCGGCAAATGCTTTTTGCAATTTGATGCGCGGCTGCATTTCCGCGCCACCTTGTGCCGCAATACCTAAATAATAAACCAGACCGGCATCAATAACAGGGAGCGAAGTAATAGAACCAACCTCAACAGAAAAAACACCATGTGTGACTACAACATTATTTTGTGTCTCTGTCCATACGGCGGTTCCTCCATTATCTACCGTGTAGAGTTTGAAGACTAACGAGTAGGCACCGTCCTCCACGGAGTGTCCGAGTCCATCGCGTAACACGCCTTGAATAGAAGTTGTAAGATTTTGTGCATTGCTTTGTGAAAACAAAACGACTGCCAACAATAATGAAAAAATGAAATAGAACTGCTTCATAGTTTTATCCTATGTAATTGATGAAAGAACTAAAGTATGATTAAAAAACTTTTTACTATCAACCGATGTGTTGTAACTTCGGCGTTAAAACCTGTTGGATATCAAATAAATTTTCTTTGGTGATGTAAGCTATCGCGCCGGCTGAGGCGGCATTCTCACGAAACTGTTTGTGGTCATAATCCGTAACGATGACAATTTGTGAATCGGTATCCATATCTTTTATTTTTTTGGTCGCCGTGATTCCATCCATTCGTTTCATACTGATATCCATGAGAACATAATCGGGATGAACAGAATTATACGATTCAACGGCATCATCGCCATCTTCATATTCAAAATACTCGTTCTCTTCGCCAAGAACATTGCGAATCATCATCCGCATTACCCGGCTATCTTCAACAATCATAATTCGCAATGCAATACCTTTGTCACTTCTAATACCACAGTACAAATGTACAGCACAAACAGCAGTGATTCAATAAGGAAAGACTTGTAATTATCTACAGGAAAGGTTGTAGCTCTTCGTAGGTCGTAGGTTTTTGGTGATAGGAATAGATAGTGGATTTCAAACTTCAATCTACTACCCGTAGGTTTACGACCAGGGGGAATTACAATTACAAATGACTATTGACGAATGACTGTGTCGTCCTGAAACCCAATAACCTATGACCCATGACCTATAATCTGAGAATCAGAGTTTGTCGCGATGTTCAAGCGCGAACCTCAGTAACGCATTCGTTCCGGTGATTTCCAGTTTTGTGCAAATATTGTGTCGGTGCGTATCAATCGTTTTCGGGCTGAGAAATAATTCCTCGGCAAGAATTTTCGTCGTTTTGTTTTCTGAAATCAACTTGAGAATTTTCCGCTCCATTGTTGTAAGCGAACTAAGTCCGAGTTTCTTTTCAATCCCAACTGAAGAACGATTTCGACGACGGAGAAGAAAATTCGATAATTGCGGGCTGATGTAATGCTTTCCTTCCATCACCGATTTGATACACTCAATAATATCTTCCACGGCGCTGTCTTTCAAAACATATCCCATTACTCCAACGTCCAACGATTGGTTGAAAAAGTTTTCGTTATCGTACAACGTTAGAATAATGACATCGGTCGGGAGTCCCTGTTCCTGAACAAACTTCGCGACTTCAATCCCACTCTTCTTCGGCATTTCAACATCGAGGATAGCAATGTTGGGTTTCTGTGTTTCGATGAAACGAAGTGCGTCATCACCGTTACCTGTCTCCCCGATTACCTTAATGCTTGTTTCCGTTTTGAGAATATCAAACATTCCCTTACGAAGAACCGGGTGGTCATCGGCAAGCAGAATGGTGATTGGTGGCTCGTGATTCGTGATTTGAGAAATGCGTTGCATATCAAGAAATTCGATTAGTTATTGGAATCGTAATATCTACTGTTGTTCCCCCTCCGGAAACAGAAGTGAGTTTCATTTCGCCGCCAAGCATTCGCACACGTTCTTCCAGCCCGGAGATTCCAAGTCCATGTTTTTCGTTTGCCCTGTTTAACTTCCCGATGTCGAACCCTTTCCCGTTATCCACAATATTAATAGAAAGAACTTGACGATTCGTTTTGATTTGAACTTCTGCCTGTGTCGCTTCAGAATGTTTGAGAATGTTGTTCAATCCTTCCTGCACAATCCTAAAGACATTAATTTCTTCATCTTTCGGGACGACTCCTTTTATATCATCAAGGGTTAAGATAATGTTCACCGTAGAAGATTCACGGACTTTATCTATCATTCCGTGCAACGCGCTTGTTAATCCCAGCCTGTCTAATTCAAATGGTCTCAGGTTGTAGGCAATATGCCGGAGTTCTTTCAACGAATCGGAAACGCCCTGAGAAATTCCCTCCAATTGTTCTTTCACTTTTTGTACTTCCGAAAGTTGCCGCAATCCGAATACTGAACGGTTCTTGATTACGAGGAGATTCTGTCCGAGACTATCATGAAGTTCTGTCGCTATGCGCTTCCGTTCTTGTTCAACATTAGAAAGCAGGTTGCGGGAAAATTGTTCCTGCATAGCCTTTTCCCGTTGTAATTTTCTCACACGATAAAAATAGAACATCGGACCAAAAGAAAGAAAGAGCGCAATACCAATTCCCCGAAACCACCACGTCATCCAAAACGGAGGAACGACGATCAGGGTAAAAGAAGCACCTGTTTCATTCCACACGCCGTCGCTGTTTGCGGCAATAACTGTAAACGTGTAGGTTCCTTGCGGGAGTTTTGTATAGTATGCTTCACGGCGTGTCTTTACGTCAACCCATGTTTGGTCATACCCGTGAAGCATATATTTGAATCGCACTTTTTTCGACTCAATAAAACTTGGGGCAGTATATCCGATGACGAGGTTATGCTGGTCAGGTCCAATGGTAATTGTCGGTGAATGTTCCAACTGTTTTTGGTCAACTTCCACATAATCAATGTGAACGGGAATTTTTGTCGTGTTGAGACGAACATCGTTCGGGTCCAACCACGCGACACCTTCAACAGTCGGAAACCAAATTCTTCCATCGCTCGATTTGAGCGCGTTCGGTTGAAAGCCTCCGTTGGTTTCTACATTCAACAATCCATAATCTTTTCCGAAAGAGACTGCGTTCACCGAGGTTCGTTTCCCCTGAGCAACTTCATGCAATTCCTGTTTCGAGACGCGGGAAATTCCACGGTTACAACCCATCCAAAAATTACCGTCATCATCTTCAATGATATGAGAAACGAGATTATCAAACAATCCTTCTTCGGTTGTGAAGGAAACTATGGTTTCATTTTCAATGCGGCACAATCCTCCGCCATACGTTCCTACCCAGAGAATTTTTTCTTTGTCTTCATAAATCGCCCGTATCGAATTACTTTTCAATCCATCGCTGATTGTGAAGATTTTTATCTCACCGTTCGAAAGTTTGTTCAAACCATTTGCGGTTCCAAACCACATTGCTTTACGGCTGTCCTGAAGTATTGCCCGAACATCATTATTGGATAATCCATTCTTAGTAGTGAAGTTTTTGGTTGAATCTCCATCAACCATAAATACTCCTTTATCAACAGTTCCAAACCACATTATACAAGCGCGGTCTTCATACGAAGCTACCACAGTTCGACCAGACACACTCTTCACTTCCTGAGGCAGTGATATTGTTCCGTTTGAGGAGACTTGACATTTGTACAGACCATTTCCCCATGTTCCGAGCCAGAGGGTGCGCCGGGAATCTTCAAACACTGACCACACACAGGGATTAACGTTAGTCGGATATGGTGATGTACTCAGAAACGAATTGTCTTTCCATAATTTGAAGCCATTACAATTTATTCCGAAAATTATTGTTCCTTCATGTAGGTGAGAGATTGAAGTAATGTTGTTGATTGCTTCTTTTTCTTTGGATGTAACAACGGTAAACATTTTTTTCCGAAAACGATTAAGACCGGACGTGAGAGTCCCGAACCAGCAATTACCTTCCCTGTCTATCAGCAACGAAATAACCTGATTTGCTGAAAGCCCGTCGTTTGTTGAATACAACCTGAATGATGTCCCATCAAACCGGACAGCGCCACCCATTGAAAGCATCCAGAGATTTCCATCATTGTCAAATTTCATGTTCCGTTCTACCATGATGTGTAAGTTTTCAGGAATAGAAACCCGCTTCATTTCCTTCCCATCCTTGAAGCAAGAGAGAACTTTCCCATCTCTGCAAATCCAAAAATTTCCTTTGTTATCCCAGACAGGCGGAACGGAGAACAGTCTGTTGTAGATTGGGTGTTGAAAATACGGTACGAATTGTTCACTCTCAAATACAAACGTTATTTCATCATACAAACACTGTAAAGCTCCCTGAGCGCTGAGAGAAAAATAAGTTCCTAAACTCACTCCAATATCATACGTTCTAAATGTTCCTTTGAAATAACGAGTTATATTACCGCTGATGTTGTTTACCCAAACAGAACCGCTACTATCTTGCAAAAGAACATCCACCCGATCATCTGCTAAGCCTTCTTTTGTTGTGTACGATGAAAAGATGCCATTGCGCAATGTCATGACACCACCGTTTTCTGTTCCAATCCACATTGTTCCAGAAGTATCTTCCATCAAAGCTAAAATCCTGTCGGATGACATGGAAGGCGTATTTCCCCGATTGTACACAACGAAGTTTATTCCATCGAAGCGGACGAGTCCGCCGTATGTTCCGAGCCAGATAAAACCATCGCGCGTTTGGAGAATGGCGTTAACACTACTTTGAGGAAGTCCTTCGTCAATTCCCCATGTGTCTATCTTATACTCAGAGGTATTCCTTTGTTGTTTGTTGTTTGCCGCTACGCATTGACTTCGAAAGGAGTACGAAAGCACCCCAGCAAGGATGATAATCAGTATTATTCGAACCGAAATACGATTCACAAATTGTTTTTTTGCTGTTTTATAATTTTTGGTTTTCAAAATGTATGAAGAAAGAAATGAAATAAAAAAGCCGACCCCGTGTTGTCGGGAATCGGCTGATATTGGTGCAAAGCACTTTCTCTTGGAACCAACGATGAAGGTAACTTGCATACGCCTTCAAAAAGTTGAAGACCTACGCCGGTGATTCTTGATTATCGGATGAGAGCCATTCTTTTTACATCGGCAAATCTCTCAGAGGTCGTTAATTTGTAAAAATAAATTCCGCTTGGAAGTGACGAGGCATTAAATGTTACTGACTTATACCCCGCTTCCTGATTTTCATCAACAAGTGTTGCTATTTCTTCACCAAGGAGATTGTACACTTTGAGAGATACTTTGTAGGACGACTCACCGAGTCGGCTATTAGTTGAGATAGCATCTCGACCTACATCAGGTAACTGATACTTGATAACTGTTGATGGGTTAAATGGATTGGGATAGTTTTGTTCGAGAGCAAATTCTTTGGGC
>JACPVN010000380.1 GCA_016191715.1 Ignavibacteriota bacterium
CCAATAATCTTTTCTTTTTTGACATAGAGAAATCATACTACTTTTTCCTCACACATAAAAATCCTCTAACACGTTCTCTTGCTTGAACTTATATCCATTCTCTACTCGCTTTTTACCCACACTATTACGCGATGACCCAACTTTTAAGAAGCCGAAAGAAGAAGGCGGAATGAAAGTTATCAGAAAAACAATTGGGAATTAAGAAATAGATTGTTTTGATTTTCACAGAAACTATCTGTGCAAATCTGTTCCATCAGTTATATCTGTGTTCCAATATTAATCAGCTATGAATCTTCAACGAACAATATTATACTGTATTCTGTTTACTGTTTACTGTTTACTGACAACTTGCAACTCAGTAACGCAAACCGGAACATACTATAACCAACGCGACGACCAATACCGCGTTCTCGGATTGAAGCGTGCGAAGGAAGCGTTTGAAGCCGCGCGAAAAGATTTTGACCGGCAGAAAGAGTTGTTTACAAAAGGACTCATTTCGCAGGCAGAACTTGACCGTGCGCAGGCAAATTTTTCTGATGCGGAAGTGAATTATCAGCAGTCGCTTCTCGCCGTCTTGTTTGAACAGCAATATGTTACCATCAGTCAAGCGATGAAGTATCAGGGAAATGACGGTAGTAAACGTGTTCGATTATTTGTCGAGAATGCTTCCGGCGGGAGCGCAGAGTTCCGGAAGTTGCTGAACATTGATGACGAACTCTTCCGTTCGCTTCAACCCGACATTGTGAACAACGTCTATGTTTCTTTGCTCAATAATGAAAGTTCCGTTATCAGTCAGCCGTATGAAGCGAAAATTGCTGAGTTGCGGTTCGGAGAACCAAAAATATTGGACTTCCATTTGTTGCAAGACCTTGATGCAGTTACCGTGAATATGATTTATGGAAACGGTTCGCAACGCAGTCTGAAAGTCTTTCTGGAAAAAGATGCGACTGTGAATAAAGTGATTGTGCAATCTCAACAGTTTTCTCAGGAAGCGGAACTCGGCAAAACTGCTTCGTTCGATTTGACGCTGGAATTGTTTGGCGGGATTGGAAAGATATTTAATCTTGAAGTTGTAAATTTGCCGACACAGCTCAATCGCTTTTTCAAAGACCCGTCAACGCAGGCGCGGCTCAGTCAATTCAAGTTTATGGAAAATGTTAACACGCGAAGAGCCGCGCTTGACGTAACACTTCCCGACCGCGCAAACGATGCAGTGGCAATGGACAAGCCGATTCAATTTTTTGTTCTGGTGATTCCGACAGAACAGGCGAAAGAACTTAGCAAGCTTCAATCACATCAATGGACACAGGATGAAATCGAAAAACTTAAAATTGGTTTTGTGAAACTTGAAATTCTTCCGCGCGGAAAAGGAAGGTTGCTCGTTCGCGCGCAGCAATTATTCCATTCAATCAAAGCGGATGAATCGGTTGAGATGAACATTGAACTTGTGAACGAAGGCTCACGCCGGCTCGACAACGTCGAAATCAATGTAGACCCGCCGCTCAACTGGACAAAAATCATCGAACCCACAGTTATCCCTTCGCTCGAAGTCGGAGAAGAAAGACGTGTTACACTTCGTTTTACTCCTCCGAACGATGTGAGTGTCGGGAGATTTGAAGCGCGCATCCGTACTACATCACTGTCCGATAATCAACCTGTCATCGGTGAAGACAAAACAGTCGTCATGGAAGTTGTTGCCGGAACGAATATACTCGGAACTTCCTTGCTCGTGTTACTTATTGTCGGACTTGTAGCAGGCATGGTAGTTTTCGGAATTAAATTATCGAAACGGTAATTCGCATGACCGTGAACGGCCACGCTACGAATTCAAGTCCGATAAATCGGACTGCGACAATCACTCCCGTTCACGGGAGTTGTAAAACGTAGCGTTATCATTTATGGTAACTACGAAAACATATTTTTACAATCATCAACATTCAATCAGAAATGAATCAAGAAAACAATAACCCAAAACCCGAAACGCAAAACTTAAAACTTCTTCTCGAAGCGGTGAACCTGACCAAGCGCTACGAAGACGGTGTCCTCGCTCTCGACCACGTTTCGTTCTCCATCAAACAAGGAGAAATTTACGCGATGCTTGGAGGAAACGGCGCGGGAAAAACGACAACCATCAATCTCTTTCTCAACTTCATCGAACCGACAGAAGGCGAGGCGCGTGTTGATGGAATCGTCACGCACAAAGAACCTCTGAGAGCGAAAGAAAAACTCGCGTACGTTTCCGAAAACGTGATGCTGTATCCGAATTTTACGGCAATTCAAAATCTCGATTTCTTTGCGCGGCTCGGAGGA
This sequence comes from Ignavibacteriota bacterium, assembly GCA_016191715.1. Classification (GTDB taxonomy): domain Bacteria; phylum Bacteroidota; class Ignavibacteria; order UBA10030; family SZUA-254; genus FW602-bin19. The sequence continues at coordinate 2,311 of JACPVN010000380.1, forward strand.
AAAACATCGTACACAAAAAATGATTACCGCGAAGTGTTGCTGAGAGTCGGCTTGCAGGAAGAAGCGCACCAAAAGCGA
>JACPVN010000122.1 GCA_016191715.1 Ignavibacteriota bacterium
AATCTTCAACTCGATATGCTCGGAACGCCGTTTCAAATCCGTGTGTGGAAAGAGTTAGTGAAGATTGAATACGGAGCGACAATCACATACAAACAATTAGCGAGACGAGTAAAAGCGCCACAAGCGTTTCAAGCAGTTGGAAGGGCGAATGCATCCAATCCATTGCCGATTATTATCCCGTGTCATCGTATTCTTGGTTCTGATGGTTCGCTTGTCGGCTATGCTTCGGGAATCAAAACAAAAGAATTTTTGCTTCGACTTGAAGGCGCGATTATGCTTTGAGTGGTTACCGTACACCACTCAACATCTTTCAACCTTCAACTTAGTCCCCCGACTAATATTTAACTTGCATATTTATTCTCGCTCTGTTCCCTCCCGGAGGAAATACAACTTCCCTACAATGTAATTCAATCATGGTCACAAACGAACATATCCTTCATTTCACTCTGACTGAAGATGAAATTAAATTCTGCATTCTTAAAGCGAAGAATAATTTTAGCATTGCACGACGGGACAATTTAAGAAGCAGACACAGGAATATTCAATTTGATTGCATCGTACGCGGATATGTCGGTGAATATGTAATATTGAAATGGGTAAAATCGTTTAACATTGAATTTGAAAAAACGAATTACTTCATGGAAGATGAGAACATGGATATAGATTTTTATTACAAAAAGAAGAATCTTGAATTAAAGACCTCCCTCATTCCGGACATAGATGGGACAGTTGACCGCGCAATTCAAATCAGGGATATCAAACTGATAAAAAGAGATTCACGAATTGAAGAACTGAAAGGAGATGTCCACTTGCAAATATTTTTTCAGCAACGAAGAAAAGCAAAAGATGCCTGGCTTCAAGAGCAAAAAATTGACTTGGATAGTCCGGACATCAATTATCTTTATCAAATGCTATTTGCAAATGTTTATCTGAATACAACGTACATTGTCGGATGGATTGACAAACCAACATTAGTGGAAAGAATCAATGCGTTACCGTCTGGGCAAAGAATTTGGAAGTACGCAAAACGTGAATTCTGGGTTTGCCCAATCAGAACAAGTAATCCACCAATAGAACTAATTCCTTATCTTTCGGATTTGTAAATCCTTTCGGTTATTTATTTGACTTGAATTATTTTTGAAATTCTTCTTTGACATCTCATCACATTTGCCTATCATTGCACACACAAAAACGAACTTCATGACCTTTCTTCACAATTTAAACACGCCGCAACAAGATGCTGTGAAAGCATTAGAAGGACCCGTATTAATAGTGGCGGGTGCGGGAAGTGGAAAGACTCGCGTACTCACCTATCGCATCGCCCATCTACTTTCCATCGGAGTGCCGGCTTATCAGATTCTTGCCCTGACGTTTACCAATAAAGCGGCGAACGAAATGAAGGAGCGAATTCACAATATTGTCGGTGAGAAAAGTCATTCGCTCTGGATGGGGACGTTTCACTCAATCTTTGCTCGAATACTGCGTTACGAATGTACGAAGATCGGTTTCGAGAAGAACTTTTCGATTTATGATGATAATGACAGCATTGGGCTCATCAAACGAATTATGAATTCTATGGGAATCCCGACTCAGCAATTCAATCCCAACGCAATTCAATCAACCATCAGCAACGCAAAGAATCAACTTGTAACGCCCGACGAGTTTGGCAGATATGCTCATTCGATGTACGAAGAAAAGACAACAGTCATTTTCGCTGAGTATCAGAAACAACTTCTTCAAAGCAATGCTATGGATTTTGATGACTTACTTCTCAAACCTATTACACTCTTCCATCAGCATAGCGATGTTCTGCAAAAATATCAGGATAGATTTCGCTTTATTCTCGTGGATGAATATCAGGATACAAACCACGTTCAATATGTTCTCCTGAAAACACTTGCAGAGAAATACAAAAATATTTGTGTTGTGGGTGATGATGCACAAAGCATCTACGCGTTTCGGGGGGCTGATATCAGGAACATTCTGGATTTCCAAAAAGATTATCCCGGCGCAAAAACATTTCGGCTTGAGCAGAACTACCGCTCGACGAAATTCATTCTAAGCGTGGCTGATCGGCTTATCAAACACAATCAGGGGCAAATTCCTAAAACTCTTTGGACTGACAACGACAATGGCGACCCGATTCATGTTATCGAATGTGTAGATGACCGGGAAGAAGGAAGTCAGATTGTCAACAGAATTACGAATGATGCTCAACGCTTTAAGTTGGATTTGAAACACTTCGCTGTATTGTATCGAACGAACGCTCAATCCCGTTCATTGGAAGATGCAATGCGGAAAAACAGTATTCCTTATGTTATCGTTGGAGGTGTTGCGTTTTATCAACGGAAAGAAATCAAAGATTTACTCGCATACTTTCGGGTGATTGTCAATCCTCAAGATACAGAGAGTTTACTGCGCATTGTTAATTTTCCGGTTCGTGGTCTCGGTGATGTTGCGCTTGGAAACATCAAAGAATTTGCTGTTCAACAGAATATCTCACTACTCGAAAGTGTGCATCGTTCGAGAGAAAATCCGAAACTTAGTCCTCGGGCAAAATCTGGCGCAATTCAATTTTCTCTAATGACAAAGAAATACACCGAACTGAAGAACGCAGTTTCTATGAGTGAATTCTCCCGCGCGTTTGTTGATGAAATCGGTGTGTTGAAAATGTTCAAAGAAGAAGCAACACCGGAATCTATGGCTCGATGGGAAAACGTGCAGGAGTTGCTTTCGGCTATATCTGAGTTTCAGAATGAACATCCCGAAGCAACCTTCGAACAGTTTCTCGAAGAAGTCGCCCTCGTTTCCGATATTGACCAATGGGAAGATAAACACAATGCCATTACCCTGATGACACTTCACAGTGCAAAAGGATTGGAGTTTCCCGTAGTCTTTGTAGCCGGATTGGAAGAAGGATTGTTACCCTTTTATCCTTCACAAATAGAAGAAAATGAACTCGAAGAGGAGCGACGGTTGTTGTATGTGGGGATCACGCGAGCAATGAAGAAACTTTACCTCACCTATACACGAAGCCGATACCGTTTCGGTGATGTTACACTTCAATCTCCCTCCCGGTTTATTTCGGAAATTCAAGGGAGGGGTGTTGAAGCATATAACTCATTTAAACGATTTCATCAACGCAAAGACGAAAACAGATTTTCGCCATCTTACAAAAAGAAAAGTTATCAACAGGAACGAGAAATATTTGCTGACACGATGCCCGATTACGAGAGCATGAATGATGTTTCAAAAGGATTGCGAGTCGGAAGTATCGTCGAGCATGAAGAATTTGGTCGGGGGAGAACGCTGAGTATTTCGGGAAAAGGAGAAATGATGAAAGCCGTAGTTCTGTTCGAGAGTGTCGGAGCGAAAAGTCTTATGGTAAAATATGCACGGCTATTGATTTACTCCTGATGAAAATTCTTCTTAAAATACTGAAGTCAATCTGGTACTACGTCAAAGTCTTCTACCTTCGTATGAAAGAAGAAGATATTCTTTTCATGTCTTCAGGGTTATCGTTTAATGGTATTCTTTGTTTGATTCCGTTGCTGTTGTTGCTTACCTCACTGCTCGGCATTTTCCTCAGTTCAGATGAACTCGCACTGAAGCAACTCAACGAAGTATTGAACACCGCATTCCCTTCAGAGCCGTACGCTACGACAATTAAGGAAACGATTCAACAGGTGATGGAAGATACGATGAACCACAAAACATCGTACGGACTGATTGGCATGGGCATTTTACTTTGGACGGCAACTTCTCTTTTCAGCGCAACCCGTACTATCCTCAATCGGATTTACAGAAGCAAATCTTCCAAGTTAGTTATCCTGACAATACTTGAGGATTTATTGTGGGTTGTCATCGTCGGTGTGTTGTTTATCGTGACAAGCATTTTCCCGTGGCTGATGTCGGTCGCTGAATCGCTTGTCCATGAAGTTCCCTCGTTCGGCAGGATTGATTTGAAGGCTGTTTTGGATTTTGTTCCGTCGGCAGTTTCAATCTTTCTGACGTTTCTCATGTTTTTCATCCTGTATCGCTTTGTCCCCGATTATGGTGTAAACACGAAAACCGGAATCATTTCATCTATTGCAACAACAATTCTGTGGATTGGAGCGGGAAAACTGTTTGGATGGTATCTTGCACAGTTTCATTCATTCACAAAATTATATGGAACGTATGCTTTCATGCTTGTTTTCATCGTCTGGATTTACTATTCTTCTGTTGTCTTTATCGTGGGTGCGATAATCGGACAACTTTACAAAGAACAACCAAAGGAATAACACAATGGAAAACCAAAACGAAGAACGGAATCTTGTTCCCGTTGAAACATATTCAAGTCAGATGGATGCTCAACTTGCACACGCAACATTATCCGCGGCAGGAATAGAATCACTTATTTCAAGTGATGATGCCGGTGGAATGTTACAATATATGGACTATGTTAAAGGTATAAAACTTTTTGTTGATGAAACAAATGTTGAAGAAGCCAAGACGCTTCTTGAACAAGAAGCAACTCCCGATACAGACGAACAACAACCCGTTGTAGCTTAGTGAAACATCTTTGCATTCTTTCAACATGCATCACTAATCACTAATCACTAAGTATAACGTACATGCTTAATCAATTATTTCGCACAAAAAGTCTCAATGTAATTTTACGTGATTCTGAAGAACCGCAACATCAACTGAAGCGCACGCTCGGTGTATTTGATTTACTGATGCTCGGCATCGGCGCAATCATCGGTACAGGAATATTTGCCGTAGTCGGCACTGCCGCCGCAGGCGGAGCTGACCATCTCGGCGCGGGCCCAGGGGTAATGGTTTCCTTTTTGATTACCGCAATCGCCTGTGCATTCTGTGCCTTGTGCTATGCCGAGTTTGCCTCGATGGTTCCGATTTCAGGAAGCGCTTACACGTACTCGTATGCGACGCTCGGAGAATTGATTGCATGGATAATCGGATGGGATTTGATTATTGAATACGCGATTGGAAATGTCGCCGTTGCTATATCCTGGGCGGCGTATTTTCACCAATTGTTTGATGGAATGGGAGTTCACATTCCTGCATGGATTTCCGTTGATTATCGGTCGGCAGTTCAAGCGGCAAGTGCGGTAGCAATTGACGGCGCGCCGAATCCGTCGAACTCATTGGCTTACGAAGCATTTTTGAATCATCCCACATTTCTTGGTATTCCTATCGTATTTAATTTTCTTGCATTTACGATTGTAGCATTTGTTACATGGATACTTGTCATTGGTGTAAAAGAATCAGCACGAGTGAACAATCTAATGGTGATTCTGAAAATTGTTATCCTCTTTTTCTTCATCGGCGTTGGCGCGATGTATGTCAAACCGGAAAATTGGTCTCCATTCTTTCCGAATGGATTGACAGGAGTGTGGACAGGCGCGAGTTTAATTTTCTTCGCCTTCATCGGGTTCGATGCAATATCAACTGCGGCAGAAGAATGTAAAAATCCCGCGAAAGATATGCCAAGAGGAATTTTGTGGTCGTTGTTTATCTGTACGTTAATTTATGTCGCAACAGCCGCTGTTCTCACAGGCATCATTCCATGGAACCAACTCGGTGTTGCTGACCCGCTTGCCGCCGCGTTGTCGTATCTGCAACTTGATTGGGCGGCTGGAATAGTTTCATTCGGGGCAGTCGTTGCAATGACTGCCGTTCTTCTTGTCTTTCAACTTGGTCAGCCGAGAATATTTTTTGCAATGTCCCGTGATGGATTACTTCCAAAAGTATTTGCAAAAGTTCATCCGAAATATAAAACACCACACGTTACAACTATCTGGACAGGAGTTGCAGTTGCAGTCTTTTCGAGTTTTGCCAACTTGAACGAAATTGTTGAACTTACAAACATCGGAACTCTTTTCGCATTCATGCTTGTTTGTCTCGGTGTGTTAATTCTAAGAAAAAAAGACCCGAACCGACATCGTTCGTTCAAAACTCCATGGGTTCCGCTCGTACCGTTGCTCGGCATAGGTATGTGTTTATATTTGATGCTCGGTTTGCCGTGGGTTACTTGGGTTCGGTTTGGAGTGTGGTTACTCATCGGCATCGCCGTGTATTTCTTTTATGGATTCCGACACAGTAAACAAAAAGCAACGGCATAAATTATTCAAACAAAACGCTCGCATTTTCTATAACATAACAACGGATGGGAAGAATATTCTTGACCACAACATGGAGAACTACAATGAAATATCTATTTCTTGTTACATCATTCGTTCTTGTTCTTACAATACATAGTTTTTCTCAAACAGATTCGTTACATAAAACAACATTTGTCGAACGCAATCTGGGCGGACCACGTATGGGATTGACGTACATTGCTGACAACGGAGAATTATCGCAATCGTTTCGGGATAAAAACCTTGGACGATTGATAAGTCAGTTCGGTTGGCTTTTTGAATATCAGGTTATTCCCAAAAGCGAAGCTCCGACGTTTCTTGTTCAGTTCACTGCTATGGTTGCCGGTGTTGAGCGTGGCGTGTTTTATCCAAACATCTCACTCGTGATGGGACTTCGCACGTTCGATGGCTACGAACTTGGTTTAGGACCCAACATTATGCTGGGAAGCGGAATGATTTCACACTCAGCGCTTACTGTCGGCATAGGAAAGAACTTTATGTACGGAGATGTCAACATTCCCGTCAATCTTTCCATCTCGACAAGTCCGAAAGGAACGAGAGTGAATTTTATGTTCGGGTATGCGATAGCGAAAACTAAGTAGATTTTATTCTGTGGAAGGTAACATGACGCAGGTCTTTGTCGTGTAGGATGGTTCCACAGATTTCGATAGCCATCCTACGTGTTTACTCTACTTTTCAATATTGAAAAGTCAATCTGCCGCCCTCGCAGATCAGAACAAAGACAGAGGGCGTATTGTATTTTCCTTTTAGTTTAACAAACATCTGTATATATGGCTACCAAAGACAAACGCGTTGACGACTACATTGCAAAATCTGCAGATTTTGCAAAACCGATACTAACACACCTTCGTGAACTTGTTCATAAAGCATGTCCTGATGTTGAGGAAACAATGAAGTGGAGTTTTCCTCATTTCGATTACAAAGGAATGATGTGCAGTATGGCATCGTTCAAACAGCATTGCGTGTTCGGTTTTTGGAAAGCGTCGCTGATGAAAGATAAAAGTCTCATCGAAAATGCAAAATCAGAAGTTGCGATGGGACATCTCGGAAGGATAACATCTCTCAAAGACCTCCCATCAGATAAAGTTCTCATCAGTTATATCAAAGAAGCGGCAAAGTTAAACGATGATGGAGTAAAATTCCCGCAGAAACCAAAGTCATCAGAGAAGAAAGAATTAGTTGTACCTGATTATTTTTTGGCTGAGATAAAGAAAAACAAAAAAGCGTTTCAAACGTTCGAGGGATTCAGTTACTCGCACAAGAAGGAATATGTTGAATGGATTACTGAAGCGAAGACCGAGTCAACACGAGACAAACGAATGATTTCTGCAATCGAAATGATGAGAGAGGGTAAATCTCGAAATTGGAAGTATATGAAAAAATAATCTACACAGATGGACTCCACCTGTCCCAAGGGGATGGCTTTGCCACGGTTGGAGTCCATCTTTCACCGCGCATTACAACTCCATCACCTTCTCACATCTCTCCAACTCAAGTAACTTCTTCTTTCTCCAAAGTCCGCCGCCGTAACCGCCAAGTTCACCATCTTTATTCACAACTCGATGACACGGTATAACAATCGCAATTCGGTTCATGCCATTGGCAGTTCCAACAGCACGGCATGCATTTGGAGAACCGACTTGCTTTGCAATGTCTTCATACGAAACAGTTTTCCCGTGAGGAATCTTCAACAACTGATTCCAGACTCGCTGTTGAAACGGAGTTCCGGGATAAATAAGTTTGACAGTAAATCGTTTTAACGTTCCATCGAAATATTGTTTAAGTTGCTGTTTCAATAGTTTGATGTGCTCATTTTCCCCCGGAACAATAGCACACTTAAAATGTTTTCGGAGCGATACAAATTGAGCATCTAACATTTTTCGTTCTGTAAATTCAAGTAAACAAATTTCATCCGATGTTGCGGCAACTACGAGAGGTCCCAACGGGCTTTCAATCCATGAAGTAACAATGCAATCTTCCGTCCGACTTCGCCCTGGAGATTTGCCAAATGTTTTCACAAAGGCATCACGGAAACCACTGTGAGAATTGTAGCCATATCCCAGTGCAACATCATCCAAATCAACTCCGAGGCGAATTTGTTCAAGTGATTTTCCTAATCGCCTACCCCGACAATATGCCTGAAATGTCATTCCATAATTCTTTTGGAAAAATCGTCTTGCACGTGCAGGTTCAATTCCGGTCGAGCGGAGATACGAATCAGTGTATCGTGCAGTCGGTTCTTTATCAATGATTGAAAGGAGTCGCTCAACCCACTCCGGTTGCTTACCATTGTTCTCCATAGGATGGCAACGCTTGCATGGACGATATCCTGCAAAGATTGCTTCTCGCGGAGTTTGATAAAACTCCACATTTTGACGAAGCGGTTTGCGCGCAGTACATGATGGTTTGCAAAATATTCCGGTAGTTCGAACTGCGAGAAAAAATACTCCGTCATACGAAGCATCTTTCTGTTTATACGCTCGTTCCATTTCGATTGGTGTTGGTAAAGATGTCATTTGTTTTCCTGTAATAGATTAACGATGAATATAAGATACAGGATTAGAAGGAATTATTCCACCGAAAAATGGACGGGGTATTTTTGCTGAGAAATGGACTCCACCTGTAGCAAAGCCATCCCCTTGGGACGGGTGGAGTCCATTTAGATTTAGCTATTTTGCACTTGTAAACAACTTTGAAGCATATTCCCAATTCACAACATTCCACCAAGCCGCGACGTAATCTGGACGACGATTCTGATATTTGAGATAATATGCATGTTCCCAAACATCCAATCCAAGAATCGGAGAACCTTTCACTTCAGCAATATCCATCAAAGGATTGTCTTGATTCGGCGTTGAGCAAATGACAAGTTTATCATGTTGCTTCACAATCCACGCCCAGCCGGAACCGAAACGTGTAACACCGGCATTAGCAAACTGTTCCTTGAATTTATCAAACGAACCGAAGTCGCGGTTGATTGCAACTGCAAGTTCACCGGTTGGTTCGCCGCCGCCGTTGGCTTTCATCCAGTTCCAGAATTGTGTATGATTGAAATGTCCGCCGCCGTTGTTGCGAATCGCTGGCGAAACTTTAGAAACATTCGCGAGAATTTCTTCAATAGATTTTGAAGCCCACTCTGTCCCTTCAATTGCTTTGTTGAGATTGGTAACATAAGCGTTGTGATGTTTTCCGTGATGAATTTCCATCGTCATTTTATCAACGTATGGTTCAAGCGCATCGTGCGCGTACGGTAATTCGGGTAATGTAAATGGCATAGTAGATTTATCCTTTTGAGTTTGAGTAAAATAATTTGATGTTAATACTTTGGTTGATTGTAGTACACTTGCCGCACCCACAATCAGAGAAGATTGTAAAAACTTTCTACGCTCCATTTCAGTTCGAACGATAATATGGATTGGCTCCGCTTTGATGGTCGGTTACATCTATGATTGCACCGACTTCCGGTATATGAACCCGAATTAATTTTTCGATACCGCTTCTCAGTGTTTGATTTGCCATACCACACCCCTGACAACCTCCGCCGAGAACTAAATACACATCATTTCTTTTTACATCTGCCAACGTAACAAAACCTCCATGACTTTCAACCGATGGATTGATTTCGACTTGCAGAAGTTTTTGCACTTTCTCCCTGATAACATCTTCGCCCGGAAGTTGAGCAAACATTTCAACTGAAATTGCCGGAACACCGGATTGGATTTGTTCCCGAATCAACGCTCCAACTTGTTTTGCTATCGGCATCCACGGCTCAAATCCGAGTTTGGATAGTTTCACAATATTATTTGAAATCAGAATGCTGTCAACATTTTTTATCTCAAACAATTTTTCAGCAAGTGGTGAACCTTTTGCTGAATCAACTCCGTCAAAATACTTTGAGCCGTTTACGACAGGTCTGTCAAGAATAAACTGACACGCATCGTCAGAAATGATTTGTGCTTGAATTGCTATTTCATTCATATTTTATGTGTTAATTAAACTGCAAACGAACTACCGCACCCACACGACTTTGCCGCATTGGGATTGTTAAAAACAAATCCTTTTCCATTCAATCCGTCCTGAAAATCCAACTCGGTTCCGGCAAGATACATCAGACTTTTTTCGTCAATGTAAATTGTCACCCCGTTTGATTGAAGCACTTTGTCGTAGTGATGCTGTTCGTTGTCGAATCCAAGCACATACGAAAACCCCGAACATCCTCCACCCTTCACGCCGATTCGTAAGGCAAACTCGGCAGAAAGATTTTCCTTTTTCCTGATCTCCTCAATCTGGCCGATTGCTTTTTGTGTGATGATTATTTCTTCTTTAGTTTCAATTGCAATATCTGTTGATGCTTCAAACATAAAGTTCCTTTCAAGAACAATTTATTGATGATTAAAAAAATCCTATTTCAAGTTTTGCCGCTTCTGTCATCATGCTCGGATTCCATGGCGGTTCCCAAACGATGTCCACTACGACTTCGTTCACACCTTTCACCGACTTCACCCGTCGAGCAACATCGGCAGGAAGCGTTTGCGCCGCCGGACAATGCGGTGTCGTGAGTGTCATTCGAACATTAACTATCGCTGTATCGCTGATGTCCACACTGTAAATCAATCCAAGTTCATAAATGTTGACCGGTATTTCCGGGTCGTAGCACAACCGTATCGCTTCGATGACTTGTGCTTCGATGATTGTCTTTTCGATTGAACTGAGAATCTGCGGCTCATCAGCAGTCATAACTTGTACGTTTTGTTCCATGATTTATTCTGTTGAAACTTGTTCTTCGTTTGATGTAAGAGCTGTGTGAAGTGTGTGCCATGCGAGACTTGCACACTTCACCCGTGCAGGAAATTCTGAAACACCTGCAAACGCAATGAGTTTTCCCAATGACTCAGCATTTGCTTCGCCGTTCAAGTCACCCATCACTAAGTGATGAAATTTCTCAAATAGCAGTTCTGCTTCCTGCACTGATTTTCCTTTAATGATGGAACTCATCACCGATGCCGACGCCTTCGAGATTGCACAACCGGAACCCGTGAAACTCAAATCC
>JACPVN010000381.1 GCA_016191715.1 Ignavibacteriota bacterium
AACACAAGAAGCGACGGCTGACGATTGCCGAAGCGCGTTCGCTCCTTATACTGGAAGAAGCCGACAAGTTGATAGACATGGATGCGGCGGTGAAAGAAGCGTTGCATCGTGTTCAGAATTCAGGAATTATTTTTATTGATGAAATTGATAAGATTGCGCGTTCTCAAGGAGGAGCGGGCGGACCGGATGTTTCCCGTGAAGGTGTTCAGCGAGATTTACTTCCGATAGTCGAAGGTTCGAACGTCATGACAAAATACGGAATGGTGAAGACCGACCATATATTGTTTATGGCATCAGGCGCGTTTCATGTTTCCAAGCCGTCGGATTTGATTCCGGAATTGCAGGGACGCTTCCCGATTCGCGTCGAATTGAACAGTCTGACGGAAGAGGATTTTGTGAAGATTCTTACCGTCCCTCAGAATGCGCTTATCAAGCAATACGTTGCATTGCTTGATACGGAAAGCGTGAAGTTGGAATTTTCACCCGAATCAATCCGTGAAATCGCAAGAACTGCGGCGGAAGTGAACGAACGGGTGGAGAACATCGGTGCGAGACGGCTTCATACAATTCTGACAACTCTTCTTGAAGAATTTCTCTTCGAGGCGCCGGATAAATATACTGGTCAAACTCTTAAAGTTACTGATGAACTTGTTCGCGAAAAACTTTCGGAGATTGTGAAAGACCGCGACCTCAGTAAATATATTTTGTAAACTTTCTTACACTTCCATACGTTTTCTTTTCGACTACGCTCTGATAATTGGATTCCTGCTTACGCAGGAATGACACTATTCTTGGTACTCTTCGTGCGTCTTCGCCTGCCTGCCGAACAAGTTCTTTGGCAGACGGGTGTCCTTCGTGGTTTAGATTCTCACAATCATATTCATCCCGAACGACGCCTGGTCCCAATTGTTTGGCGAGAAGAGCAATCCAAAGTTTTCCGTTCCGAAGTTCCAGTTAAACCCGCCGAAATCAAATCCAAAACCAGCAGACCAGTTGAACCGGTCAACACCACCGAATGAAAGTCCGGTACGAATCGGAATCCAGAGCGCCGGGCGATACTCAGCGCCGAGGGCGAACCGTGCACGGGTTGTATTGCCGGGAGTGTTGTTGAATCCCTGATGATACTCGACTGTCATCAATAATTGACCGGGAAATGAATGAATGAATGGAAGTTGGTCAACCTGCACCGCCGCACCGATTCTTAAAATTGTTGGTAGCGTAGTTGAGAACTCTCCTGTCGTTGTGTCTTTTCCTGTAAATGCTTTTTCGAGACTGTCAAGTTGGTCCTGCTGAGTCGGGTTTGTCATGATGAACGAAGCATTGCCGACAGTTTCCTTCGTATTTTTTGTCCATATAATTGAACCGATGTCAGTGATGCTGAATCCTGCACGGATAGCCGTGTACACATCCGCCGCAATTCCTAAGTCCACACCGAAACCGCTTCCCGCCGGTTTGCCAAACGGATTTACATCGTCCGAATCGGATTCGACGATCGAGGAACGTAGCACGCGGGAATTAAAGTTTCCAACCAAGTCCCAGCCGCCGTTCGGGTTTGCACGGTTCTCAAATGTTGCATCATATTTTTCTGTGATGACTGCCGCGAATCCGTGAACAATTTTCAATCCGACACCAGCCGAGACATTGTTAAAATATTTATAATTAAGTTGAGGAATCTTCCGCGCATAACTGAGTGAAAATTCCCGCACGTACCAACTTCGGATGTTTGTACCTGCAAAGTCATACCTCGAACCGAGAGAATCCAAGCCGAAGAAGAAAAAGCGAACATAATCTTTCGGCAAATCAAAGTTAAACGACATTCTGTCGGTGACACTGAGTCCGATTTCGCCGACGACATCGTTATGAAACGTAAGTCCGAATGCGCGAAATTCAAAATCAACATGCGTCTCGGCTATACCTGCCGGAAAGATTTCAAGGATTCGGTTCTTATCCGTTTCGTTGAGATACTTCGGGTCGTTCTTTCCGTCGCCATCTAAATCCGGACCGCCTGTAAAATACTCTTTGTAGATGTCGTAGTTGATGAAATCCGAACCGAAACTGAATCCCAGAGACAACGCGGGAATCGAAAATGAAACTGCCGGCGGTGTATGAACGACTACCATTGTCGTGTCATGCGAAACGGAAACAATCATCGTCGTATCTGCGCCGCTCGAATCTTTGATGACGACAAGTGAATCGTGTGTTACTGTTTCTGTCACGACTTCTCTCAATCTTCCGCGATGCGGTAACGTCAGATTAGCAGGGTTTGTGCTGATGGCTTCCAAGCCGCGCGCGGAGGAAACAAACGAGCGGCCGAGACTGATTCCTGCAACATTAAATCGTTCACCACCTGCATACAACGAAGCGCTGAAAGCGAGTAGGATGAGGACGAATGTGAAAATCTTCATAATGTTATTAACGTAGTTCATTGTTCATTCCTCCTTACTTCGTATTGATGTTTGCAACGATGTTTGCATACGCCCGTACTCGTATGTAATCTCTGTTTGTAAAAGCCGTCGGGATGTTGTTGGAGTTCAGCACGATCCGGACGATAACGCGTTTTGTATCATTAAACTTGTCAGCATCGCTTGTTTGAACGCTGACGCGTATCGGGCTTGGAGTTTGTCTCGGGACATCAGGAGTTCCTGCCTGAATTGCTATAGGTGTTTCATTGAACTTCGGCAAACTGAGAATCGGACTGTTGTTCACGTTCAGGAATGAAGTATGCAACGAAACTCCCATAGGCATTGCATTTTCGATGTTGAAAAATACCGATGCTTGTTTGATTTTTGTCAGAACATCTTTATCAATTTTATCTTCACCGTTATCATCGAGGTCAAGAGTATCGGCAAAGGCGCCGTTGAAGATTCCAATCTTCATCAATGC
>JACPVN010000382.1 GCA_016191715.1 Ignavibacteriota bacterium
GAAGTGACACGCGCTTCCTGAAAGAACCGTTGCCGGTCTTCTTCGGAAATGTTGCGGAGCGATGGAAGAACTTTCAGCGCGACAAAGCGTTGCAGTTTCAGGTCTTCCGCCTTGTAGATAACGCCCATGCCTCCCTGACCGATTTTCTCTACTATTTTATAGTGGGATAAAACGGTGCCAATCATGCAAGAAGAATATTGGTATGCAGGGTACTGCTGAGAAATGACAAGACAAAGTCTTGAATTTTTAGAAAATTCGTCCGTTTCATGAAAAATTGGTGAGTAATATAGCAAAGGATTTTTCGAGACACAATTTGACCGTTTCCTTTTCAAATATTGTTTTTGTTTAATTTTGTCCTACATTAGCGCAGGCAAACTTGCATACGTATATCAACGATACATTGTTCTATCATAAATTATGAATATTGTTAACATCGTAGATTATTTTTTTGAGTAAACACCTCACATGCTTTAGACTGACTCTCTTTCTCAATATTGCTTTGTTCCTTTTCTTCCGGCAAAATGCATGGGGACAAAGTAACGGCTTCGATGAAGACTGGCGCTGGGTGCAGTTCACAACTGAGTCGGGACTTCCTTCGAACAAAGTTACACAAGTTCTTGAAACTCCCGGCGGCACGGTGTGGGCGGCAACTTCCGAAGGTATCGCGTGGTTCGATGGTTACAAATGGATTTCTGTAAATAGCAGAGATAGTGGTTCGGGTTTGACTCAACCTTTTATCGTAGGACTCTACAACATGGATGAGGATGGCATCTTAGTTTCTACCTCTAAAGGTGTTTACACCGGAACAAAAGATGGTTTACGTTTTCTTATTAAATTTCCTGTTCGAGGTCCAAGAAATATTATTCCCCTTTCCTTTGATTCACTTCTTTTTCATTTTGGAGACTCACTGTTTCTTTATAAACATGGTACGATGAAACCATTCGAGTCGGACCAATTTCAATTGAATGAAAAAATCCTCGAAATCAGAAAGACAGAAAGCGGCACAATCTGGATGAGAACAATTGATGGCTTGTATCGGTGGGAAAATAGAACCTGGAAGAAATTTCTTAATGATGAAAACCTCCCGTCGAATATCCCTAATCTGGTAGAGAATCGTCGTGGAACAGGAATAATAGATGGAAGAACAGTCGGTGAAGGTCTTACCGAATGGTACAATGGTACATCACCGCAACAAAACCTTCGTGAGAAATCTGATGTCGTTCAGTCGCTTGATGTTGGACCGAACAATGAAGCAATCATTATCTATCAATCGGGTGATGTTCGCTTTCGTCAGAACAAAATCTGGTCTTCCTTCTCACTCAAGCATGGAGAAATCAAAGATATCCTCTTTGTCAAGCTCCGCGCAAACGGAGACCTGTGGGTCGGCACAGAGCATGGCTTGTATCTCTACAACCGTTCCTCATCCCGCTGGACAAACTTCAATCACGAATCTCCTGATGTCCGTAACTATGTGAATGAGATAATCAAAACCCGCAACGGTTCAGTCTGGCTCGCTACCGGTAATGGCGTAGAAATAATAAATCAGAATGTAGGTCGAACTTTAGTTCGACCTAACTTAACAACTGGGCGAACTGAAGTTCGCCCTACATCAATTACAACAGTTCTTGGAATACCCTTGAATGCGGTAACAGGATTATGTGAAGATGACGAAGGGAATATCTGGATTTCAAGCGGCTCGGCTTTTGAAGGCGCGTTGCGGTGGGATGGAAAATCGTGGAAACATTTTCGCATCTGTGATACGTGCGATGCAATCTTTGTTCACAAAATCCGGAAGGATTTGCGTGGACGGCTCTGGTTTCTAGGACTCGGAAAAACAGGTCAGTCGGAACAGCCGGGCGCGTTTGTACTTGAGAATGGAACATTCACACGCTGGGGTAAAGAAGAAGGATTGCCGAGCGGACGTGTGTACTCGTTTGCCGAAGGAATGAACGGTGAGTATTGGTTCGGAACTGCGGAAGGATTGAGCAGATGGAGACCCTCTTCACCACATCGTCACCCTGAATTTATTTCAGGGTCTAATCCTGACGGTAGCAAACAGATGCCGAAACAAGTTCGGCATGACCATCCGCATCAGGGTTCATGGACACACTGGTCAGTTGCAGAAAAAATCAGAACACATAGAGTTTTCACACTTGCAGTTGACCATGAAAACCGGCTTTGGTTTGGAAGTTGGGACGTACCCGATGCGGGGCTCGGATATATTGATGAACACGATTCAATTCAGTTTCTCACAACCAACAATGGTCTGGTTGATAACCGTATCATTGACCTTCGCGTTGATTCACTGGGGGAACTTTGGATTGCAACACAGCGAGGTCTTTCCTCCTTTGCTCGCGGCTTCTGGACTACGTTCAATGAAAATTCCGGTCTCATTTATCCTAATCTCTGGTCTGTTCTTCCTCTCCGTGATAAAATTTATGTGGGAACCCACGGCAAAGGTCTCGCCATCCTCAACCGGATAGAAAGTACATCGCCTCCTCCGCGTGTCTTCTTTGAAAAGCCGATTGTCGAAGAGCAGGATGTTACATTGCGCTGGAAACCTCTTGCGTATTGGGGAGAAGTGCATCCGCACGATATTCTTACGCGCTACAGTATTACCGATAGCGCTGTGTCAGGTTGGTCTGCACAACATCAGGTGTCGTATAAAAATTTGAAGCCCGGCAATTATGTACTTCATGTGCTTGCAAAAGGATTGTTTGGAAACTACAATCCAACCGGAGAGAGCATTTCCTTCACCGTTCCGCCGCCGTTTTACTTCCGTCCCGTCGTGTATCTTCCCGCCGGAGTTTTGCTTCTTGGTCTGATGGCTCTCGCCGGAACTCTTCTCAATAAAAAACGCGCGTATGATATTTCTCTTCGTAAGAGCGAAGCAAAGTTTCGCTCCGTAACGGAAATGACTTCTTCGGCAATCTTCATCTATAATGAATCGAACATCATTTTTGCCAATCATGCGGCGACATCACTTACCGGATATTCTCTCGAGGAACTTCAGGCAATGCGTCTCTATGAATTCATTCACTCTGAAGAGAGAATAGAAATCGAAGAACAGGAACGAAAACGAAGCGGCAAAACAACCGTGCCTCATCGGACCGAATTTCGAATCATCACAAAAAGCGGCACGGAGCGCTGGCTTGATTTTACAACCGGCTGGATAAATTTTCAGGGGAAGCCGGCGATGATTGGCTCTGCGTTTGAAATCACCGAGCGCAAACTTGCTGAAGAACAAATCCTTGCAGATCAGGAACAACTTCGTTCGCTCGCGTCAGAACTTTCAAGAACAGAAGACCGCGAGCGACGTCGGCTTGCAGTACAACTTCACGATACCATCGGACAGTCGCTTCTCTTCTCCAAGATGAAACTGCAACTCCTCCAGCGTTCTCCTGAACAGCCCGATGCAAAAAAAGAAATGGGAGACCTTCGTCGTCTCATTGAACAGTCCATCAATGAAACACGAACGCTGATGTACGAATTGAGTCCGCCAATCCTCTACGACCTCGGTCTCAAAGCCGCACTTGAATGGCTTATCAGAGAGATGAAGCAGAAGCACACACTCGCCATGACCTTTGAAGACGATGAGACACCGAAACCATTGACAGATGAATTGCGGATTTTTTTCTTCAATGCAATCCGCGAAGCGCTGACAAATATTATCAAACATGCAAACGCACAAACCGTGAAGGTGCGTCTTCATTCTGTTGATGGAAACGTTCAGGCAATCATCATTGATGATGGCATTGGATTCGACTCTGCAACATTGAAACAGACGGCGGGAAAAGATGGCGGCTTCGGACTTGCGAGCGTACGGGAACGGGCAAAACATCTCGGCTGTACTTTTTCCATCGAATCAGTAATCGGGAAAGGAACAACTGTCACCTTATCTTCACCACTCGCTCTGAAGAAATGAAAAGTTCAAAGTGAAAAATGAAAAATGCTTTTTTTTACACCCAAAATTTCATTTGTCGCTTCTCATCAATCATTTTTTCTGATAACACGAATAACTGATAACAAATAACTTTTTAACTTTTCATTTTTAACTTTTAACTTATACTATGTCAACCAAAATTATCCTTGCCGACGACCATCAATTATTCCGTGAAGGACTCCGCAGTCTTCTTGTGAACGAACTCCATTACAACGTTGTTGCTCAGGTTTCCGACGGAAGAAGCGCTGTGCAGACAGCAAAAGAAATGAAACCTGATTTGGTGATCATGGACTTTTCGATGCCCGATATGAACGGCGCAGAAGCAACACGAAAAATTCTGGAACATCAACCGCAGATAAAAATCATCGCGCTCTCAATGCACACCGACTCAAAGTATATCAGTGAGATGTTGAGCGCAGGCGCATCGGGGTATCTTCTCAAAGATTCTGCTGTGGATGAACTGGAACGGGCCGTTACGACAATCCTTTCGAACCGCATCTATATTTCTCCTGCTATTGCCGGAGGACTCGTGAAGGAATACATCCGTCATCTCAATGAAACTCCCATTGGTGCAAACGCGCTTACCCAAACCGAACGCGAAGTGTTACAACTTCTTGCCGAAGGAAAATCTGCAAAAGAAATCGCCGCCACGATGGATGTCAGTTCAAAAACCATTGACGTTCATCGTCATAACATTATGGAGAAACTCAATCTCCACACACTTCCTGAGTTGACGAAGTTTGCTATTCGGGAAGGACTTACTTCTCTTGAATAAGTAAAAATTAAAAAGTCAAAATTAAAAAAGATTACTCAGGTTCAATGCTCTGAACCGTAGAGTCCGATTCGTAATCGGACAGGTTGTAGCTCCACCAAGCGTCCACGCTTGGTGTTGAATTGCTCATTCTCTGTTCATCATGGACAACAAAAGGGTAGTTCTAATAATGAATAATGAACACCGAATGTCGCCCGCCTGCCAAAGTCCGCCACGGCGGACGGCGGGCAGGAATTACGAAGTGGAAATTTACTTCAAAATTCATCATTCCTTGTTCGATATTCGATATTGTTTTGTATTTTTAGAACCGCCCAAAATGTTATCTCCGAAGTCAGCATCCCTTGTTACGAGTGTTCGGTTTTGCATTGTAGCGAAGCGAAGAATTTCCGGGTCTGATGCCCGCTGAAGGTTTATCTCACTTGTATGAAGTGTATCAAGTCCAAGTTCCCGTAAATACTCGTTCACTTCAATGCGGATGTTTTGATCGAGGAGCAACCTCCACGAAGCCATCACTGAAGTTCTGCTACCTCAACATTATTCAATGTGTCAACAGCAAATTCTATCGCTGCCTGAATATCGTTATCAGTTAAACCGGGATAACCGCGTTTCAAACTCTCAAACGTTTCCCCTTGTGCAAACTGACTAAGTAGGTCACTTACAAGAATCCGCGTATTTTTAATGACAGGTTTGCCACTGCAAATCAGAGGGTTAATTTCAATTTTATCGTGGTACATCATATTTTTCATTTACTAAACTGAAAAAATATACTACAAATGAACTTACATTTCAGATATTGGTAATGTGAAAGACTTCTCTCCCCTGCACCCTTCTCCCGCGCTCCCCACCTCCGAGTCCTCTTTTACATTTCAATTATCTCTCCGTTCTCCAATCCGATGATACACTTCTAAAGAAAAAAGAACCTCCTTCTAAGAATTTCCCCTATTCCCCTGCCCTCTGCTTCTGCGTACATTTGTAGTGTACTATGAAGCATGAATTTTCATCCCGACTCGCGCTCTCGAACCCGTTCGATGAGACACTCACAATTGAGTTTGAACTGCCGGAACCGGCGCTCGTCTCTGTTTGCATTGTTGATGAGCAAGGAAAACAGGTTGCGGATGTTCAACCGCACGCCTATCCCTGTGGCAGTCATAGTATTGAACTGCCGCCGCTTGGTAACAGAGACAGAGAGTTTTTTTACCGCCTCACGGCAGAGATGGAACGATGGAAAGAAGTGGATGTGAAGAAGATAGAGTTGAGTAAGAAGTAGTTGAAAAGATAAATAAATAAAGTAATCAATCACAATAACATAAAGGATACACCGATGAAGTCGCTTTTTAGTTCTCTTATCATTATCGTGCTTTTACA
>JACPVN010000123.1 GCA_016191715.1 Ignavibacteriota bacterium
CATGTACTATTCACACAAACCATTCTTCATCCATGGAAAACAATAGACCGGGGCGGAGGTAAATCAACTTCCGGAGAAGTAACTCTCCGCGCATCTATCGGTCAGCCAGCCGTACGGAAGATGACATACATTGATACAGGCGACGTGTTAGAGAGCGGGTTCCTTCCCGGTGTACGATTACGTTCAGGAGTTTTTATGACTCGTGAAATTCTTTTCGCTAATGGCTGGAATCTCATCTCGGTTCCACTCTCACCCGATGATTTCCGAACGACGGCATTATTCCCGAGTGCAATCTCTTCTGCGTTTGGTTTTGATAACGGCTACAATGTAAAAGATACGCTTGAGAATGGTGTTGGTTATTGGCTGAAATTTTCAGGAGAGCAATCCGGTACTGTTTCGGGCAGCAGCGTTACAAGCGATACGATTGAAGTCAATACCCGATGGAATCTGATTGGCGCGCTTGCGTATCCGATACTCTCCACCGATGTAACAGCAATCCCGCCACTCACCATTACATCAAATATCTTTGGGTATGATGGTGGATATTTCACGGCGGATACGTTGCAACCGGGGAAAGGTTACTGGGTGAAAGTGAGTCAAGCAGGCAAGGTAGTGTTAAAAGCCGGTTCACTCCTGTTGAACAGTACACAACCGCTCACGGGAAAGAGCAAACGTTTAGCCACAAGTTTCAGTCCATCAAGAACAACAGAAGATGGACTGAGTAATCTCACACTCGCCGATGCCGATGGGAAAAGAGCGTTGTTATATTTTTCTTCGATGCAATCAGATATTGAAGTCGAGAGATACGAACTTCCTCCTCCACCTCCATCGGGCGTGTTCGATGTTCGATTTGCAACTCAACATTCAGTTGCAATTCCGGATGCGAAGAAAACAGGTGAACAAACATTTACCATTCACATCAGCGGGGCAAAGTTTCCCATTGAAATAGTTTGGGAAAATTCTGCCAACGCAGAACTGAGTATTGATGGAAAGATTGTATCGTTGGCTCAAAGCGGCAAAACCCAAATCTCGAACGCGACCGAAGAGGGTAATGCTTCAATCAAATTGAAACTCAATCCACCATCAACGACTGAACTACCGAAGGAATTTGCATTGATGCAGAATTATCCAAATCCGTTCAATCCGGCAACTGTCATCCGTTATGCATTGCCCGCCGTAGGACAACATTCAATTTTGTCCTACAACGTAACGCTGAAAATATACAACACACTCGGACAGGAAATCGCAACGTTAGTTGATGAGATACAGGAAGCCGGATATAAATCTGTGACATGGGATGCGAGCGGAATAACGAGCGGATTGTATTTCTTCAGAATTATTGTAACAGGAGATAAAGATAACTCACAAAAATTTACCCGGGTAAATAAAATGATGTTACTGAGATAAGGACATTCGATGACGGATATGTGCCACGCACTTTTCTTCAAGAATTATTTTGGCATTGGAATTGAGAAGTTGCCGACAAGAAACAAGTGCGTGGCACTTCGGTTACGGGGCGAGACTAAACATTACTCCTTTGGTTAGGGAAGAAAAATGTTACTGTTTCGCTCTGGGATTTTTGAAAACCAATTAACAAATTAACTATTCACAAATTACTAACCTATTATCCAACAACAAAAGGAATTACTATGAAATCAGTTTCAATTTTATGTTTGTTCATCAGTCTTATCATTGTCAGTGAAATAGCTTATAGCCAGTGGACGGAAGATCCATCAGTAAATACACCTGTGGAAACCAATTCTAATTGGAACTCTGCGGCATTTATGTGTCTTGATAATGACGGTGGTACAATATTCATGTGGTCAGACTGGAGAAACCAGGGAACATCGGGCATAGATGTTTATGCTCAAAAATTGAATGCTTCAGGATATGTGCAGTGGACAACCAATGGTGTTCCTGTGTGTACAGCATCGGGAGACCAAGAAATTGCCTGGCATAGCAGTGTAGGCGATGGTTCGGGCGGCGCTATCATCACCTGGCGTGATAAAAGAAACGGTAATACTGATGTCTATGCAAATCGTATAAGCGCAACAGGAATACCCTTATGGGGCGCAAATGGTATCCCGATTTGTACAAACGCGTCGAACCAAGAAGAAATTAGGATAGCAGGCGATAGTGCCGGTGGTGCTATTTTCGTCTGGCAAGATGATAGAAACGACCTGAACGATATCTATACCCAGCGCGTGAATCAAGATGGAAATATCCAGTGGGATCTCAATGGCATTCCTCTTTGCATGGCTGCCAGTTGGCAAATTAATGCAGATATGGTGAGCGATGGTATGAATGGTGCAGTTGTCGTGTGGATAGATACACGCAGCGGTACAGATATTTATGGACAGCGTGTTGATTCATCCGGCAATCTTCTATGGACTGCTCATGGGGTAGCTATTTCACAGAGTGTTGGTTCTGAATGGAGCCCGACAATTAACACTACCACAAATAATAATTTTGTCATTACGTATCATGATAATAGGAACGGGAATCAGGATGTGTATTCCCAAAAAGTTAATCTTTCGGGAGTAGTACAGTGGGCAACAAATGGGGTAGCTGTATGTACTACTTCACAGGATCAAGTATTTCCTTATTGTGTCACCGATGGAGAGGGTGGATCTATAATCCAGTGGTGGGATTTCCGGAATGGCGTGGACAACGATATCTATGCACAACGAATTGATTCAAACGGTACTGCACAATGGCAAACGAACGGTCTCCCTATCTGTGCATTGGCAGGAGAACAATACCGACAGAATATCGTGTCTGATGGTAAAGGTGGAGCTATTATCATATGGGATGATTTAAGAAATAGTGTAAGAAATATCTATGCTCAACGGATTAATAGGGCTGGAAAAACACTTTGGCAAAGTAACGGAATTTTTATGTGCAGTGCAAGCGGAGACCAGTGGTTGGGTGCTTCCATCAGCGATGGAGACGGTGGAGTAATAGCAAATTGGTGGGATTTCAGAGGACAAACATCAATCTATGCTCAACGGATAATTTCAAATGGTTATTTAGCTTCTCCGGGAATGGTTGCTGGAACGGTTTTTCATGATGTCAACAAAAACGGCATCTATGACGAATCAGATCAAACCCAGAGTTCATGGATTGTAGAAATGAAAGATGAAAATGGAATAGTTTTGAATTCTACTACATCGGATAGCCTTGGGGCATACGCATTTCGATATTTCTTGAGTGCGGGAATTCACGTATTTTCAGAAGTCCTTCAACTGAATTGGCGCCAGACTCTCCCCCAAGCAAATGGTAACTATTCGATTAATCTTACTTATGGTGAAATTTATCCCAACACAGATTTCGGGAATTCCTTGAACACAAATTCCCTTACCGTCAGAAAGTATCAGGATACAGATGCAGACATCATGACGAAGAATGATCGTATATCAAAAAAATGGTACCTCGAACTACGGCAGGGGAGTCTCACCGGATCTCTTGTTGCGTCGGGAAATTCTTATTCTGTTTCCACTTCAAGTTTGGCTGATGGTATTTACTATGTTATTGAAGCAGACAGCGAAAGTTGGATTTCTTTAGGTTACGAAATCAATGACATCACAATAAGCAATCCGGAAAATTGGGTGAGTGTAACTCTTATTGGTGATGATACCGTTATTGTTGATTTCATCAATGCCCCGCCCGACTATAATCAACTATATCGTACTGCCAAAATGGAAGAGTGGGCATTAGCAAAGGACACAAAAGGTAAATTCAAATCATTAAAGAAAAAAGCAGATCGCGTGTTCTTCAAGTTCAATCTTGTTGCTGATAACACGAGAAACCTCATCCTCGATTTTGGAATGATTGCGACCGGCGCAATAACAAGGGGGAAATCAAAGTTGGATACGCTTGCAACCTTCAATGCAAAGAAACCGACATTTAATCTTATGTCACAGATTGCTACAGGAGAATCAATTCAGGTGGAAGGAATTGGGTACAAGGGAAAACTGATGAAAACGAAATATGCGTGGGGAGTGGCAAAGGCGGCACTTGTTTCTTCCTATAAGCGGAATGAACTTGGCTTGCCGATGCCCAATTACCACAACGTCGGTGAAGAAGTTTTTGCACAAGGCGCGTTCCCGAATGGTTTGGTTGTCGGAATTCCGCAAGGGATGAAGGGGGCGAACTCGGTGTTGCATAAAAAATATGCTGATGTGCAGAAATCGTTGGTGAAAAGTAGTAAGAATACAAATCTTTTACACACAATGGCGGCTCGTTGTTTAGATTCGTTAGACGGGACAAAGAAGAAACCGATTGATAAACAGCAAAAGAGTTTACCGCCGGATAAGCACAACAACAAACTCTTCGCCGAAGCGCTTACATTGGAGTTAAACATCGCCGCAAGCGCGGGGGAAAAATTCCCTATCGGATTAGGTGAGTTGACGTTTGATGATACTGTTGCAAATCCCTTCAACGGTCAGACGGTGAGTAAGATTTCTGCAATGGCAGACTCCATGCTTTCGTGCTTGCCACTTGTTTTGATAAGCGGTGAAACGTATGACGATTTGTATTCTGCAATCAGGATTGTTAATCAGGCGTTCAGCGATACGCTGGTGGATACGCTTTCATTCGCTTCGAAGACGAAGTTTACTGGAGTAAAGCGATTGATTGATGTGTATTATCTCCACGTAACTCCGGGACTTGAGCCTGTTCCTCTTGCTTCGTACGATGAACAACTTTCGGAAAAGCCGGAAGGATTTGCTCTGTATCAGAACTACCCGAATCCGTTCAATCCCACGACAGTTATAAGTTATCAGTTAAAAGTTAAAAGTACTGTAACGTTGAAAGTGTTCGATGTGCTTGGTCGTGCAGTAAGTACTTTATTAACAGAAGAGGTGATGGATGAAGGCGAGTATGAAATACCATTTGACGCTTCTTCACTTCCGAGCGGAGTCTATTATTACCGTCTGAATGTGGAAACAGTGAATGACGATGGTATGGCAGAGAACATGACGAGCGTGAAAAAGATGATACTGCTCAGGTGAAGTTCAAATCTATAAAAATCGAAAGGAGTAATGGAGGAGTGGATTGATGGAGTATTGGAGTTTTGGAGTAATGGAGTATCGAAAAAAGATTTACGATGCACGATTTATGATTCAATCCGAAATTAAGAAACTCCAATACTCCATTATTCCTCGACATCTTCTTGGACAATATTCAATTTCAGGAAATGTGTTGCACACGAAATGCACGGGTCGTAGTTGCGAATCGTTTGTTCGCATTGCCATGTCAACTTATCGGTTGGTAGGTTGATATTGTTCTTAACAAACTCCCGCAGGTCGTTCTCAATTGTTTTTTGATTTTGAGA
The DNA here is from genome assembly GCA_016191715.1 of Ignavibacteriota bacterium. GTDB lineage: Bacteria > Bacteroidota > Ignavibacteria > UBA10030 > SZUA-254 > FW602-bin19. The sequence continues at coordinate 5,336 of JACPVN010000123.1, forward strand.
AGTCGGCGGGACAATCTTCGCGTTGAGAATATTTCCTTTGTCATCGAGTGTGTAGCGGTGATACAAAATCCCACGCGGCGCTTCCGTGCAACCGTAACCAACTCCGGCTTTGATTTCTAATGGAACAGTCGGTGCATCGGTCATTTCATAATTTTTGATGATGCGGATTGCTTCTTCAATTGCATACAACGTTTCAACCGAGCGAATGATAATTCCTTTGAACGGATTGTAACACGACTCGCCAAGTCCGGCAGAACGTGCCGCTTCCTGACATGCTGGTGTGAGTTTATCGAAATTCAATGAGTAGCGGGCGAGAGGTCCGACAAAATAATTGCCGCGATTCTTCAAAACAGAATGGAGAGCGTTCGAGTGTGCGACATGTTCTTCCGTAAAATGATTTTCGTATTCCCGAATCGGAATGTCCAATCCTTTATTGGAAACGAGCCGTCCTTCGTTGAACGGATATTCATCAGGATGACGAAGTGAAACGAACTCGTAATCCTGTTCAAACTCAGGGAAGGGAAGTGTTGCTGTAAATTTAATTGTCTCAATTGCAGTTTGTCTTGCCCACTCGAGATTTTCAAGAAGCGTGTTCAACTCTCTCTTCGTCGGGACACGATAAAATCCTCCAACTCGAACATTAATGGGATGAATTTCTCTACCGCCAATTAATGTAACTATGTTGTTCCCAATTTTCTTCAATCTCAATGCTTTCTGAACAACCTCAGGATAATCCTTCGCAAGTTGAATTGCATCCTGATAGCCGAGAAAATCAGGAGCGTGCAACATATACACATGCAGGACATGACTTTCAATCCACTCGCCGCAGTAAAACAGGCGGCGAAGTTCGCGCAGTTGTCCGTCGAGTTTCACCCCGAAAATACTTTCCATCGCATGGACAGAACTCATTTGATACGCAATCGGACAGATGCCGCAAATGCGTGAGGTAATGTCCGGCGCCTCAGAATACTTTCTTCCCCGAAGCAATGCTTCAAAGAAACGGGGCGGCTCGAATATTTTGAACTTCACATCAGTCACTTCACCGCTTTTCATTTTGACGGTAAGCGAGCCTTCGCCCTCGACACGGGCGAGGTAATCAACTTTTATTGAACGATTTGATTTCATTTTGTAAACTAATTGTCAATTGTGAATAGTCAATTGAGAATTGTGAACGGATGAATCGTTGACCATTGAACGTTTCCAATTCACTCTTGACCATTAATATTAATCCCTAACTTCATGCAACTCGCTCTCTTTCCTGAACGCATCGGCATACGCGTTGAATCCCCTGAAGCCGCGAACAATATCTTCTTCTGAAACTCCGATTTGTTTCCACCATTCGGCGAGCGAACTTGTATTCGGTGTTTCCTTCGGACCGAAACATCCGTAACATCCGCGGTTGTACGTTGGGCAAATCGCCCCGCAACCTGCATGAACGACAGGACCCATGCACGCTGTTCCCTGAGCAACCATCACACAGATATTACCACGACGTTTACACTCGATGCATACGCTGTACGCGGGAGTGTTTGGTTTTCTTCCGTTGAGAAACGCGTTCAGCACTTCAACGAGTTGGTATTTGTTGATGGGACACCCTCGCAGTTCAAAGTCAACAAACACATGGTCGGCAATCGGTGTTGACTTTGCAAGCGTTTCTATGTATTCGGGAGATGCATACACAGCAGAGATAAAATCTTTTACATCTTTGAAATTTTTCAATGCTTGAATTCCGCCTGCAGTAGCACACGCACCGATGGTGATGAGCAGTTTCGATTGCCGTCGTACCTGATGAATTCGTTCTGCTTCGTGCGGAGTTGTGATGGAACCTTCGACGAGAGAAATATCGTACGGTCCTTTCACAACTGCACGGGATGCTTCGGGGAAGTTAGCAATATCAACCGCACCGGCGACAGCGAGTAGTTCATCTTCACAATCAAGCAGACTTAACTGACAGCCATCGCATGAGGAAAATTTCCACACTGCAAGTTTCGGTTTACTTGCCCGGGCGGCAGACAGGCGACCGGTGAGAGATTTTCGTTCCTTTGCCATCTTACAACTCCCTCTTCACAAATAACGATTTGATTTCACTGAATGGAAATACGGGACCATCTTTACAGATAAACTCTGTTCCCCATTGGCAATGTCCGCACAACCCGATTGCGCACTTCATGTTTCGTTCCATTGAGATGTAAATATCGTTTGTGGGGACGCCGCGTTTTTGCAATTCTGTTACCGTGTATCGCATCATAATTTCAGGACCGCATACCATTGCAACCGTGTTCAACGGGTCGAATGGTGCTTTGGGAATCAGCGTGGTAACAACGCCGACGCTTCCGCGCCAGCCGCTCATCGCCCGGTCAACGGTGAGATGAACTTCGAGGTCAAACCGTGAACGCCATTGTTCAAGTTCTTTTATGAAAAGAATATCGGCAGGCGTTCGGGTGCCATAGAGTATGACAATCTTGCCGAATTTCTCCCGTTGTGAAAGCAATTGATAAATCGCCGGGCGAAGGGGTGCAAGCCCGATGCCTCCTGCAACAATAATAACATCGTTGCCAATCGCCGCGCCGATGGGCCACTGTGTTCCGTAGGGACCGCGTACACCAAGCACATCTCCGCGTTTCAGTTTGTACATCGCTTTCGTTACCGTGCCGACTGCACGAGTTGTATGTACAAGTGATTTCTGTTTCGTCGGGTCGCCGCTGATGGAAATCGGAACTTCACCAACTCCGAAAACATAGAGCATATTAAATTGCCCCGGAGAAAACCGAAATCCGTTTTTGCTTTCTGAAGAAGAAAGTTCCAGCGTGAATGTATCGTGAGTTTCCCGTCTTACCCTTTGTACAGCAAATGGTTGCGGCAACATCGGGTTCGGAACGACATTGTTCATAGAGTTACTTTCCGTTGCCATACAAATCTAACAAACGAATACGTGTTGCTTCCAATCTCTGCTCGATGATGTGAGCGAAACGTTTCAGCAATTCGTATCCTAAGTTGTGGTCATGCTCGCATTTGTTGCGGAGACATTTTCCGTCGAGCGCAATTGCGAGGGTCAGTTCAACCGCACGCGCGTCGAAATGCCAGTTGTACGGCGGAATCAGCCACGACCAACCGAGCACATCGCCTTCTTCAACAGTATCAATAATAACCGCACCTCGCTCTGCCGCGTATGCTTCCACAGCAACTTTTCCCTGACGGATGATGTAGAACCAATTTGCTTCTTCATCTTCGCGGA